>CAMBTZ010000023.1 GCA_945870925.1 Chlamydia trachomatis
GATACCGAGTCATGGATAAAGAAGGGTTAAAATTATTTTGGCGTGGTGAATTTCGCACAGGAGAGAAAAGCAAGCAATACCTTGTTCCAAGAGGGGCAGGCATGGCAATAGAACTTGATTATCAAGAACCTGAGAAACAGCTATTTAAATTCGCCTCTCGCAACTTTTACGCTTACGACTCTTTCTATAATGATACCAATCCCAAAAAATATCGCTCCCGTTATAGAATACAAGGCTCATTTGATGGCATGAGCGAAAATAAAAAAATTGAAACATTCGGCAGATGGGACGCGTTAAGTGATAGAAATATGCGCTCAGATTTCCCTACACAAATGTTTGAACTCCAAACACTAGAGAGAACCGAAGGTTTTATAAAAGCACGGTATGACTCTGCCTTCACCTCATTTTATGTAAGACCAAGAATAAATTCCTTTCAAGGATTTAAACAGGAACTTCCTACCCTTAAAATTGCGGTAAAACCTTATTCTATTGCCAAAACAGGTGCGATTTTTGAGAACTACTTCAAACTTGCATACCTAGATTATGTCTATGCTGACACTCTGGATGGTGCTATTCATGATTTTAGCTCTGGCCGAATAGAAACGTCACAGTCTCTGACACGCCCTATGCAAATTGGATTTCTGCACGCTACCCCAAAAATAGGTTTTCAAGGCGTCTATTATACAAATGGTCAAGACACGAGCAATAAACTCCAAACCCTTTTCCATTACGATCTCTCCTCACACACAACACTCGAAAAAAGCTATACTAACGTGAATCATGAAGTTAAACCATATTTTGAATTTAATGGATTAACAAAACCAACTGTAATGAGTAATGATATTCATATATTCAGTATTCAAGACGGATTTCACAACTTAAACCAATTAAAGCTTGGTTTAAAAAACTCTTTTTTTAGAACAAAAGAATTCTCCCCTCTTCCCGGATTTTCAGCTGATGTCTACGCTTATAATTTTTTTGGTGCTGATACATTTTCAACCCCCTTTCCAAAAGGGTATCTTGACCTTGTTTGGAATTATCCAACATTAACCTTTCAGACAAATCTTGGTTGGAATTTTCAAAGAAACACGTATGACCATACAAACTTTGCCGTTTCCTGGACTGTGAATGAATATTTTGCAGCTTCCTTAGAACTAAGACATCGAGGAAAATTTGAATGGAAGAAGGATAGCTTTTACAATTACATGATCGATGTAGCAAGACCTATTGATGAACTTGTAAATTCCCCTCTCTCAGATGAAAGAACTTCCCTATTTACAAGATGGCAAATTCAGCTAGCGCCCCTCTGGACATTACAAGTGCAAAACCATATCGGTTGGAGACCCGGCGAGCCCTTCTACCATGAATCAAAATTCGATTTCTATACCACAATTACAAACACATGGAAGCTTCGACTTTCTTATATGAGAACCGTAAGAACAAATCAATTCTCATTTGGCATCACACTCATTTAATCCACCTTCCGAACAAAACCTAGCGGAGTATCGGCTATTACTAAAGGAATTGTAACTTTATCATAGCTACCATCTACTAGTTTAAAATTATGTAAAATAGTATCAATTTCCTTTTGCCAAGCTGTAACTTTCCAGCCTGTACGAAATTTATAATTTGAACCATCAAACAAAGATCTGAAAGTTGAAAAAGGCTTTGGCCTCAAGTCCAGACCTCTGTCATATTTTATTTCAATTTTACGTATGTCTCGACTTGTATAGGCTCCTCCCATAAGAATAATTCCTAAATTATAAAAAGGAGAAGCTGCGTATCGCACAGCCATCGCGATAAAATGAATTAATTTTAAGATCCAAGGCTTAAGCTTAATATTTAGCTTCGTCAAAACTCTTCGACCAAACGCTTGTGACGGAAACTCCGAATTATTGATATCTATCCCGATCAATTTTAATAATCCACAAGCATATGCTGAGCAATTAAACGTAATAAAATTAAAATATATATTTTCAGTACTTTGATCTAACTCTATCTTATCTTTTACTTTCTTATAATCTGATGCATCAACTTTAATACGTGTAACATGCAGCTTCCTCGCTGGTTCAATCTCCTTAAAATCCGGGGATACAAGCTTTCCTTTAACTCCCCTAAAAGGGAATAATTTTGCCTTATTTCCATAAAATCCTACACTAATAACACTTGCTTGATTATCAATAAGACGTATCCAACAATGCCTTTCATCAAAGAGACTTTTTGTCTCCCTTGAAACAAGTTCAATATAGTAATTGCCTATAATTGCTGTTTTATCTTGCCAATCAGGTTCTAAAACAGTCCATTTAACCATGTTTTTCTTTACAAAACCATCTTGGTTATACTTCCATCCATGCGGTAATGTTAAATTATCAGGGTTTTCACTTCCAAAAATAGTTTGTTTAACTTCAGACCATGGCTTCATCTCCCCTTCAATGCAGAGCCAAATCTCACCCACATCATGAGTGTATCTTACTTCAACTGTGTGTGTATTAAAAAAATTAAGAAGGTCATCCAGTCTATTTTTTATAGCGAATTTCATAAATTCAGGGTAATTTCTTGTGTGATTCAAATTAGCAGGAACGGAAGAAATTTTTTGACAACAAAGCATAAGAGACCTTTTTCTTGTGTTAATCTCTGATTATAATTAATTTATAAATTATAGAAAACTAAATAAGAAATTATCGAATTATTTGAATTTAGCTTCAATTGCTTTAAGTTCTTCATCATGAATTTTTTTAAGAGCAGCTGGAAGCCTATCGATAAAAAGAATGCCGTCAAGATGGTCACACTCATGCTGGATGCAGCGACTGCGCCAGTGCTTTAGATCTTTTTCAATAAATTTATTTCCACTAATATCGAGGGCTTCAACATCGATACTTTGAGGCCTGACTACATCTTCATGAAGACCCGGTATGGAGAGACAACCCTCAGAGAGAATAATTTTTTTCTTTGAAAATTTTGTAATAATTGGATTTATCAATATTTGGGGAGGGGCATCCTTCGGATAGTTGTCTTCATCAACCTCATCTGAAATTTGAATTGCAAACATCCGAAGATTGTATCCAATTTGTGGAGCTGCAAGGCCTAATCCATTGTGAGCCTGCATCGTCTGTACAAGCTCTTGAGCAATGCGGAGAATTTCCGGGGTGATCTCGTTAATTGGTTTGCATTTTTCTCGAAGAATTTTATCTCCGATATAACACATCTTTCTGATCACAAATTCGCCTCTTCAATAAATGTAGCAGCAGGTACGTTTGAATGACTCATTCCGGCTGACCAGTAAGATATAACAAGGCAACCTAAAAAGAAGATAACAGCAAGCCATGCAGTCATTTTCTTTAGCACTTGTGGAGTAGAAGTTCCAAAAAGAGAACCGCCAACATCTCCGCCAAATGATGCTCCAAATCCTAAACTTTTGCTCTCTTGAATTAAAATCATAAACGAAAGGGCAACGCACATAAGAAAAAACGTGATAATCGCTAAATAGAACAAAACAATCATTTTCTAACCTTCTGGTAGTAGTTGTATCATTTGACCGAACGTGGCAGCGCCAAGCGATGCGCCACCCACTAAAACTCCATCGATAGAGCGTGTTTGGATCAATTTTTCAAAATTCTCTAATGTTACAGATCCACCATATAAAACAGGTAGATCATATTTTTCTTTTATAAAATCGTGAACCTTGCAAATTTGTGAAATTTCAGGTGTTTTACCAGTACCTATTGCCCAAACAGGCTCATAAGCGATACATACACCATCCGGTAAATCATCAGCCATTTCTTCAAGGGCACTATCTAACTGCTCGGCAATTACATCAAATGTTTCCATTGCATCTCTCTGTTCAAGAGTCTCTCCAACGCAAAGAACAAATGAAAGTCCCTCCACAACAGCTCTTTCAACTTTCCCTTGAATAAATTCATTGGTTTCGCCAAGTAGATGCCTTCTTTCCGAATGTCCTAAAATAACAAAATCAGCGCCTGCCTCTTTTAATAACATAGCAGAAATTTCACCTGTGAAGGCTCCTCCGGCATATGGATGCATATTTTGGCCACCTATTCGAATTCTTAATGAATTCCCTGCCATTTCACGAATTAATGTGAAGGGTGGAGCTATACGGACATCCTTGTTATGTGGAGAGGGCAAATTCCTCAAAAAATTAAGCGCATCTAGAGCACTTAAATTAGACATTTTCCAATTTGCAATTAAAATCTTTTTCATAAAATGTGATTATCGCATAAAATGGTAAGCTATGTCAACAAACAGGTCAACATACAGTTCAATATACAGCGTAAGTGAACTCACTTCCGAAATTAAAAAAAATCTTGAAGGAGCCTTTTCATCTATAAAAGTCAAAGGTGAAGTAACTTCTCTAAGAAAGCAGGCCTCAGGCCATATCTATTTTTCATTAAAAGATGCCACTTCTCAAGTTTCTGCTGTCCTATTTGCAGGCTATGCAAAATCTCTCAAACGTCTTCCTCGAGATGGTGACCAAATTATTATTGAAGGAGAACTATCTGTTTATCCACCAAAAGGCTCATATCAAGTGATCATCAGATCAATGGACTTTGATGGACTGGGCGACCTATTAGTAAAATTACATAAATTAAAATTAGATTTAAAAGAACTTGGATATTTTAATACTGAACGAAAAAAAGCATTACCCCATTTTCCCAAAATTATCGGTGTTGTTACTAGCCCAACAGGAGCTGTTATTCAAGATATTATAAATATTTTAAAGAGACGACTTCACTCATTCCACCTAATATTAATTCCTGTAAAAGTTCAAGGACCTGGAGCTGCAGAGGAAATTGCTGGTGCAATTAACGATTTTAACACACTAAAACTTGCTGACGTTCTTATTGTAGGACGAGGTGGCGGGTCACTAGAGGATCTGTGGCCATTTAATGAAAGATGCGTTGCAGACAGCATCTTCAACTCAAAAATCCCTATTATTTCAGCTGTAGGACACGAGACAGATTTTTCTATAGCAGATTTCTGTGCAGATGTTAGAGCTCCTACCCCATCAGCTGCAGCAGAACTTGTTTCAAAAGAGAGCGCTTCTATTGTTACTGAATTAAATAGAATTAAAGCAACTCTTGCCCAAGGGCTTAATCACGTTTTGGAAATTTCCTACCAAAAAGTGGATGATGCAAAAGAAAATCTAGATCAAACTTGGAATCATCAACTTGCAAGATACAGAAGTCTATTAAAAAGCAGCCGTTCTCATTTAAATGGACTTTTACCATCAAGGCAAATTGCCCTTCAAAAAGCTAGACTTACAGCTTTAAAAAACCAATTTGCACGCATAGATCAAATTTTATCTAGCAAGCGAACTGCACTTAAATACATGATGGACCATCTTCGTGCAATTCACCCTAAAACCACATTAAAAAAAGGGTATTGCATTTGCTTTTCTGAAAACAAGGAATCCGCTATCATTAGAGCAAAAGATATTGCTGTTCCCCAAAAAATTTCTCTCCTCTTTTATGATGGCGAGGTAACTACAACCACAACAGAGGTAACCATTTCTTATGAGCAAAAATCTCGGGTTTGAAGAGGCTTATGCAAAGCTTGAAGAAATTTTAGAAAAAATGACAAAAAGTGATGTCTCTTTAGACTTAGCTCTAGGCTATTATGATGAAGCAGATAAACTTCTCTTGCTATGCACTCAAAAATTAGATGAAGCAGAAAAGAAAATTCAAATTTTAACGAAAAATCGTGAAGGGACAGCCGTCCTTAAAGATTTTACACCAAATCAAGATCAAATTTTAATGAGAGATGAAAATCTTAACTAACATCTCATCTCCTACTGACCTTAAATCACTTTCTATTGATGAGCTTGAAGCTCTTGCATGTGAAATTCGAGCGCTTATCATTGATGTAATGGCTATCAATGGAGGCCACCTCGCATCTAATTTAGGAAGCGTCGAACTCATTCTTGCGCTTCACTACGTCTTTGATTCCCCTTTAGATAAACTAATTTTTGATACAAGCCATCAAACTTATACTCATAAAATAATCACAGGCCGCAAAGATCTTTTTTCAACAATTCGACTTTTTAAAGGTCTCTCCGGATTTGCCTGCCCCACAGAATCCCCACACGATCACTTCTATGCAGGACATGCCGGCACTGGACTTTCACTTGCTTTAGGTGTTGCTAAAAGTAGGGATTTACAAGGCGGTCTTGAGCATGTTGTTCCCGTTATAAGTGATGCTCCCCTTGCTTGTGGACTTACTCTTGAAGCCCTTAATCATATCCCTGCTGATTTAAAAAAATTCAGCCTTATTCTCAATGATAATGCCATGGCAATTTCAGATGGCGTTGGCACTATTCATCACAATTTATTAGGAAAAAATAAAGGCAAAGATTTTTTCAAGCAATTTGGATTTCATTATCTTGGTCCTGTAGATGGCCATGACATTAAAGCTCTTATCAAAACTCTCGAAATTGCAAAATCACACAATGGCCCAACTCTAGTTCATACACTTACAGTTAAAGGACAAGGGGTAACAAAGGCTGTTGCAGATCCAATTACTTACCACGGCGTAAAACCCGCAACACAAACATCACCTGCAAAACCAACATTTCCTAAAATATTTGGAAACCAAATACTTAGAATGGCTGATGCAGATCCAACCATTGTTGCTATCACACCTGCAATGGCAGGCGGTTCTTGCTTAGATCCATTTATGAAAAAATATCCAAAAAGATGTTTAGATCTTGGTATTGCCGAAGGACACGCTGTAACTTTTGCAGGGGGCCTTGCTTATGGAGGCGTTCAAAAAGTAGTCTGCTGCGTCTATGCAACTTTTTTTCAAAGGGCTTTAGATAATCTTTTTCAAGATGTTGTATTACAAGAAATTCCAGTTGTTTTCACATTAGACAGGGCTGGCCTTTCCCCAAATGACGGCACCACGCATCACGGAGTTTTTGATCTTGGATTTCTTGTAGCCATGCCAAAAATGGTAATTGCTCAACCACGTGATGGTGACATGCTGAAAGACCTTCTTGAATCAGCCTTTCATTGGAAAAGAACCGTTGCAATCAGATACCCCAATATGCAAACAGAAGAGAGTAATCGGCAAATTATTCAAAGACCTCTTGGAAAAGGTGAAATTCTTAAAAAAGGAAAAGACATCGTTTTAATCGCTCTTGGCCACATGTGTAATTTAGCAGAAGAGATACGTATAATCCTGCTAGATCATCAAATCGAAGCGACCATCGTCGATCCTATTTTTGTAAAACCGCTCGATACTTCCCTCCTCTTTCATCTCATGCTAGATCACCACTATTTTGTAACAATTGAAGAACACTCAATCACAACAGGTCTTGGCATGGTTGTGAACTCCTTTATCATGCAAAGTGGTTTTTCCAACATACAAGTACAAAACTTTGGCTTACCTGATCAATTCATCGAACATGGTAGCTATGAAGAACTCATGAAACAGGCTCATTTAACAGCTCCTGAAATTGCAAATCAAATCTTAGAGCGTTTCTCCCTTAACCAAACACTAAGAGCTTATGAAAAACATCGGAATCTGTCCTAGTTCAGTTAAAAAACTGGCCCCTCAATTTGTAAAGCCCATCGCAGAAATTTTTGCGAAACACGGTTTCAATGTCTTTATCGACTCTGATTATAAAGGACTTTCCGATCTTCCTCAAATGAATGTTTCTACACCAATTGATATCTATATCACACTTGGAGGCGACGGCACTCTACTTGCCTTTAAACAAAAATATTCCCAAAATGAAACTGCTCTTTTCACATCGGTAAACCTCGGTAGTCTAGGCTTCATGGCAGATGTACGAATGGAGGAATTTGAGCTCTACTTAAACGATCTAATTCGTGGCGACTACTCAGTTGATGAACGTATTATGCTTGAAGGAACCTCACCTACCGGCGAAAAATTTTTATCCATTAACGAATTTCTTATCCATCGAAATAGCATCAAAAATATGATCCTACTAGAAGTTACCATCAATAACCAATACTTTAACACCTTCCATTCAGATGGTCTTATAATTGCAACACCAACAGGATCAACGGCATATTCACTTGCAGCAGGCGGCCCCATCCTCGACCCAAAACTCCAAGCATTCGTCCTCACCCCCCTCTGCCCCCACAGCTTAACAAGCAGACCCTTCGTCATCCCAACAGACAGCCTCATCAAAATCCAATACTTCAGCCACCACGGCCCCATCGAAGGAACCTCCGACGGCTACCAATCCTTTCCTATCAAATACCAAGACACAATTGCCCTCCAGCTCAGCCCCAAAACCTTCCGCCTTATCTCCTTCACCAAACGCCATACCTTCTACTCCACCCTCCGCAACAAACTCCACTGGCAAGGCAAAAGCTAAAAATAAAAAATTACTCCATAATTAATTTTATGATATTGTTTGTTAATTATAATAAAAAAACAAATTATATTATGATTAATCCATTAAATTCCCCAAGACCAAAAGAGACCTTGCCTATATCTAATATAATGGAAGAGATAGTGCATGCTCCTTATTTTAAAGATATAGGAATTGGTTTACATCGAAAAACTTATAGGATTGGTGAGAGCCGCTTTTGTTTAAAGGTTCCTCATCCTAATCAATTTGCACCTATAGTTCTATATTTAATGCAATGTGAATTTATGATGTATCAAATCAGTCATATATGGAGTTTTGATGTAGTTCCATTTACAAAAGTAATTCTTCATAATTCCACAGAAATTGAGCAAATTTCTGCAGTTTTTAATAAAGTAAATAAAAACGACCATTTACAATATCCTCTTCTTATTCAAAACTATGTCCAGCCTAAAACCCCCTATCAAATCGATCTTCATCAAGCTCAAAAAACTCTTATTTTTAATTGGATAACAGGAAGACAGGATCGTGAAAAAGAAAATAGCGTTGTAAATAAAGAAGGAAAAGTGTTTGAGATCGATAACGAGCTAACATTTAGCAGAATAGAAAAACCACAAAAACCTCATTGGCTACTAGACATACCTCTAATCAATGAGTCTCCACTCAATAAAACTTTAATTAATGGAATTTTAGGTCTACCTGAGACAATCTCTCTCAAATTAGAAACTCTTCCGGTAGGGCATGCTTCACATTCTCATCCCCGAGCTCGCCAAATTAAGTCCTATAAAAATGGAACTATCGAGCAGGTTCAAAACCAAGTGATAGAGAATCTTAAAACACTAAAATCAGTAATTCATAATTTAGAAATTAACAACGTACAAATTACTCCAAAAACAATCGAAGAAGCAATTGAAAATTTAGGAAATAAATATTATGTCAGCTGAAATCACAAACTATGCTTTTTATGATACTAAATGGCTGTTCAATAAAGACGTTCCTTCCATAACATCTATAAGTGCTACAGCAAATTCTACCTCTGTCAGTTTATCTTGGACACCTCCAAAAGGAGGCCTTGGCGGCAATCTGGCGGGGTATGTAGTTTGTCGATCTGCAGCCGGAGCAGATGCTGCCCCACAACATATCGGAGATGCAGGATCAATGATTGTCCACGTAACAAATGGAAACCATATTGGCGATTTACCAATGTCCTTAAATACCCCCGATTTAATGACTGCTGATGCAGGACTTCTACCGCTAACATCCTATTATTACAGTGTATTTGTTGTCACAACAATTCCGCCTCAACCAGCCGGAACATTGTTTCCCTCTTATACTCCAGGAAACATCTCTAAACCGCTCTCAATTCTAGTAACAACAACAGCTCCTCCGTCAAACCTATTCTCACCTACAGAGTCAAATTTTCAAGATTTTATCTCCAATTGGGACACATCAACTACCGGCTGGCAAGTTGGTTATGTATCCGGGAACTCATCAATATTAACACCGTTCAAATTTTCTAGTAACCAGCCCTCAACACCAGTTACTCAAAATACATCTATCGACCCTAATGACCCAATTATAAATGTATATGATCCAACAGAGAAAAAAATTACACCTCTTTTTAATGAATATATGACCATAACTATGTCACCATCAACCTGCTTGGGCCTTTGTAACACCACTTCTTTCTGCTGCCAAGGTGCAGATTGTTCCGATGGCACAGACCCTGCATGCCAAATAGCTAATTCAGGCGGCACACCTTGTAGCTGTACTGCTGGTGCACCTGACGAATATACAAAAATTTATTACACTTATTCACCTGCTACAAAAGCTTCACCTAACCTAGAATTACAACCCGGAACTCTATACTCATTCTCCATCTGGTTTAGAACAAATAATCCTATACCTGCACTCGCAGCAGTTAATGGAAATGACCAAGCCTATACACCTGTTTTTTCCGTCTTTGGAAATAAAGAGCCTAATTCTCCTGACAGTGATACACCACAACTTTTAGGGATCACTCAAATAGAACAAGTTATGGTAAATGAACTGAGCTCAGGAAGTCCTACTTCGTCCGGTGCAATTGCTTGTTCACCTAATGACTCACATACGTGCATAAGACATCCAGGCGTTGGTGGCGGAGTCAATTCTGTCGCTTATTCAGGACTTACAAGTCTTTGGCAGCGAGCATCCCTTACATTTATCATTGGCTCCGGAGATCAAAGTATAATTGCAAGCGCCTATAATTCTAATAAAGATGGAACAGCAGGTGATCCTGTTCAATCGCCCTATATGACAAAAACTACAACCACTCCAAAACCTTCATTTAGTTCTATCACAATTGTGATTGAAATACCGCAAAATGCTCCGGGAAATGATTTAGGCGTGATGGATTTTGCAGATGCTTGGTTAGTTGAAGGCCTACTCCCTTATACAGATCCATTTTGGACTGTTAACCCAGGCGACAATTTAATTTTCAATCCCGATTTTTGGGGCGTACAGACCCTTACGCAAGGATCTGTTTCTGCTGGTTGGATTTACCCACCCGCAATTAACATGACATCCGCGGCAATTGCATGTGGCCCTGTCTGTAATGGCGATTGTATTACATGTCAAGGCTCCGGCTCGACGGGTGATTGCATCAATACGTGTACAGGCACTTGTGATGGAAACAATATTTGCAGTACAGGGATTGGGAGCTGCTTAGGAAGTTGCACAGGGACATGCCTTCCTGATTCTAAATATACTTGTTCAGGTACAACAGGCACATGCACAGGCTCTTGCTCAGTGACAGGAGTTGCATGCGAAGCTACTGGAACAAATACAGCCGCTTCAGGAACATGTGAGGGGACATGCACAGGTAATTGCGTATTCACACCTCCAAGCTGCAAACAACAGGATGCGGGTGGTGGAATGAACTGCACTTGTACATGTAGTGATCAGGATTATCATGGACCATGTTATTATTACGAAAATGAAAGTACTAATATTAAGGCTTGTTATCTTAGCGATGGCACTACACAATGCACTAATAATGACTGTGCAACTACTGTGACTTGTACAGGCGGCAGCAAAGGTGCTTATTGCGAACCTCCAGCATTTAATTGCAATGATGGAAATAATGGAACTTGCACAGGTAGTTGCACAGGAACTTGCTCAAGTGTTTGCACAGGTGGATCAGGATCTTGCACGAATTCTGGAAAAATATCCGATGGATGCACCGGAACCTGCGCAGGTGAGCAAGGAGTCTGTCAAGGAGGAACCGGTTCATGCGCAGGCGCAACTATTTGCTATAATGACCCTCCCTCAGCTGGAAACGACACTCTTTGTGGGTCGACTACAGATCCATACACAACCTATATAGTGATGCAATGCTGTGATTGTCAACATATTCAACTTCAACAAGGCAATATCGTTGGGATTTCTAGCTACTATATGGGGTCTTATTCACTTGCTCCCATGACAGAATACATATTTAGTTTTGATGCTATGGTGCTTGCTAATGACAATACCAATAACGCTCTGACTGTAAACATTATGGACATAACAAATACGTTGCCATTAGATAGTGGTGATCCGGTTTGTGATAAAAACGGATCCCCCGGCTGTACGGCTTCATTTCAAAGCTTCCCTATAGTAGACGAAAAATCCCCGCAAACCACCTTTACTAATTATCCTTTTAAGTTTACAACTAATGATTTACCTATTAATCCGAACATTATATTTAGCATGTATAAAATAAATATGACCCTTGCAATAAAAAATGTCTCATTAAAAGCTGTCGGAGGAGAAATATATGGTATACAAAATCCGTTCCCTACAATTGTAACTCCTCCTTATACAACACAATCAGATCTGGCCAAGGATCAAATTATATGGCAAGTTCCAAACAATGCTAGCATAGCAGATTCACCTCAAAGTATTTTGTTTAATAAAACTGCACAGCTGAGTGATGGCACTCAACTTGGTTGGCCCCAGGGTCTAGTTCTAATGGACGCATTCCACACTCAACCAACTATGGATAGAATAGCTATTGTCCCGGATTCAGTTGCTACTGCTAACAAAAATCTTAATATCGATAATGTCATGGCTATTACAGTATCAAACATAGATATTAATTCAAAAACGAGCGATCAAAGTGCATTTCTTATGTCAAACGCCTACTACGGTTCTGGACAATGGGATATCTGGGTCAGAATTGCTGATGTACAAGATCAAAATGGGAAATCTATGTATGATCATAGTACATCTCCATCTCAACCTGCCAATCCAACAGGCTGTAGTTTTGCTTTCTGGGTATACCATGCAATTTCATACGAAGTTGCAGGAGGACCAAAGCTCCTTTATGAGCCGAACCCACTTCGAAACACCGAAATTGATATTGAAATGAATGGGGCGTGTCCCGATTATTCTTTTAATTTTTCAAATAATACAGGAAGACTTAATGGATGGGGAGGACAGTGGGGTGGAAGTGGAGCTAATTTCACAATGCACACTCAAATGCCAGCTAGCTCAGACTATCCAAATGGAATTAATTTAAATGATGGCAATTATCATAAACTCTCTATTCTTTTTCACTCAGGATCAGATGCTGTCCCCGGTCAAATTGACCCGAATGGAGTCTATCCAAATGTAAGAGCACCCGGATTTGTAAAATGGTTTGTCGACGATCAGGAATGGGGTTGTGGTTGGACAGGAAACACTTATGGTTTAGATAACATCCCTATGACAGCAACACGTATTGTAGCAGGTCCTTGGAACCCTGATTGGGCAGGTTGCAAAGTATGTTGCAGCCCTGCCAATGAACCTACAAATGCTGGAGATCTACGTGATGGCTGCTGCGGCGGCGGACCACCCTCATCATTTTCAAACCCAGACATTCCTGTCTCAACTTGTAATCAGTGGAGTTCTGCAGTATTTAATATTGCCAAGATGCAATTCACTCCGACCTGCATAGATTGCGAGCTCGATTGCACAACATGTAGTAATCCTTATTACCCAGCTGTTGCACTTCCTTCAAGACCCGATGCTTCAATACTACCTCCTGGAGGGGAAACAGTAACTACATCAAAACATAATAACATA
>CAMBTZ010000024.1 GCA_945870925.1 Chlamydia trachomatis
CAAATTCTATAGCTCTATGAGGAACTTTATAGAGCTCCTCTAAAATTGCAGTACAGCTCGCTTCACATGTTCCTGTGTCTTTATATATTAGTATGCTTCCGTATGTGGATTGTGCAGGGCTTGAAGGAGATGTGGGACTAGACATTATAGGTTGACCTAGAAGAAAAAAGCCCTTTTAAGATGAGGGTGCTTACAACTATTTTCACTATAGCGCCAATTAAAAATGGATATACGCCTAAATAAAATGCTTTTTTTAGACCTTCGGATAATGAGAGCCATCCCATTCCAAAAAGAAACATAATCAATTGAGCAATTAAGAGAGATGTGAAAATATAGAGCCAGCTTTTGTGCAATTTATTTACAAGTAACTTTCCGATTAAAGGCACCGTAAATAGAAATGAAAACAGAAATCCGGCTGTAGATGCATTAAACCAAAGTGGTTTAGCAAGTCCGCCTGCAAATACGGGAAGTCCAATTGTTCCCTCAACAAGATATAGTAAGACGCTTAGAAATCCCCTTGTAGGCCCTAATAATCCGCCTATTAAAAAAACACCAATTGTTTGCATTGATATTGGCACAGGGGTAAATGGAAGAGGGATGTAATACTGCGATAGAAATGCAAGTAAGATTGATCCGGCAAACGCAATGCTTAAATCAGACCCAACAGCTTTTAATGTAATTGATGTGCTTTTCACAAGATACCTATTCTTTAAGATTTCTTTATGATACAGCAATCTTTAGAATTTGGAAACAGCAATTTTTTTATTAGAGTAAAAGGTAGTTAATTTGTGGATGAATAGGGCAAATGCGCCGTTACCGCAAATGTTTGCAGTTGTAATGATCGGGTCAAAGAGGATGTAGAGTGCTGTTATAAGCGAGGCCATTTCGGCTGAAAAACCAAGTTGAGATTCTAGTATCGGAAGCATAACAATTATGCCGCCGCCGGGAATAGCTGCGACTGAAAATTTAGCGAGGACAAAATAGAAGGCAAAGGAAAGGTAGGATAGAAATGAAGGGTCGGCAACGCCAAAACTTTTCATAACAGCAAATGCAAATATTGGGATGGCAAAGCAATCGCCAATTAGATGGATATTCACAGTAGTTGGAATAATAAGGCGAGTAAGAGGGGAGTTGTTTGTGTTATTAGATGCGCCGATAATTGTAAGAGGCAGAGCTGCTGCGCTCGACATGCTTCCAAATCCAGCAATAGCGGCTGGTAACATATTTTTGAGTGAAGAGATAAAGGGTGAAAACTTAAAACCATTGGCTAATAAATAGATAAAAAAGATGTATCCAAATTGCGCTAATGCAACAAGTAGAAAAATTAGGGCGTAGTCATATAATATGTTCTCAATCACTTTATCATGGATGAGTTTTCCCATAAATCCGACTATAAATATAGGTATGAGGCAAAGGATGAACTTAAGTATCAATCCGATGGCTCTGTCAAATTGAGCTGAAATTGTTTCGGCCCATTTTGGTTTTAGAAGGGAGAGGGTAACGCCTAAAATAAGGCCTGAAAACATTGCAATGTCATTTCCAATTAGGTTTGGTAGAGAAAATGTCCATGAGGGATTAAGCCCGCTTGAATCTTTCGGCAAGTTAATTGAAAGATCAAGATGGTAAATGCCACTTCCTATGACATAGCTAATTAAAGTCGAAATGAAATTAGAGCAGCAGATCCCAACTAAAAGAAAAAGTATAATTTTAGTAGCTTTGCTTGAAAGCCCGGCTGTGGTTTTGAAAAGAAGCATAAAAATTACAGCAGGAAGTAAAAAAATAATAATCGATTTAATTGATAGGCTTAGTCCATAAAGAAACGAAAGCCAACTAACTGGGATAAATCGTTCAAATGCAACGACTAGTAAAATTACTGCAAGGAGAATGAAAGGCATTTTCTTAAACATAAAATACTTTAAAAAAATGACTTAAGTTTGTCTATAAAACTTTTGGTCTGTGGTGAATTTTGGGGAGTCTCGCTCTCGGAAAATTCTTTTAGCAATCTTTTTTGATCTGCAGATAAATTTACCGGAGTTTCAACTTTAAGATGAATCAGTAGGTCACCTTTAGCATTTCCATGAACATTTGGAAAGCCTTGTGATCTAACTCGTAATACTTTTCCCGATTGAGATCCTTCTGGAATCGTCAATTTATAGCTGGCAGTATCAAGTGTGGGAATATCTTTTTTTGCGCCAAGTGCTGCATCAGAAAAACTAATAGGGAGTTCTATAATAAGATCGTCGCCATCTCTTTTGAATACTTCGTGGGGGGTAACTGTAATATATACGTATAAATCGCCCGGAGGACCGCCGTTCTCACCGGAGTCGCCATAGCCATTCATTTTAAGTCGCATTCCCGAATCTATACCGGCAGGGATTTGAATTTTAACAGTCTGCTTTTTCTTAAGCTTTCCAGCTCCATGACATCCTGTGCACGCTTTTGTAATGACAGTTCCTGACCCATGACAATGAGGGCAGGTAGTTGACATGCTGAAAAAGCCTCTAGTCTGATGAATTTGACCTGAGCCTTTACAGGTTCCGCAATGTTTGATGTCGCTTGGAGTTGATGCGCCGGATCCGTTACAGTCAGAGCAAGTTACGCTGTTCTGCACAACGGCTTCTTTCTGAACGCCTCTTGCAGCCTCTTCAAAAGAGATTGTAACCTGAATTTTTTTATTAGCACCTTGTTGCGCATAATGTCCTTGGGGACCTTCGTTTCCAAAGAAATTATCAAAGGATGAAGAGCCACCGCCAAATGCGCCCATAAAAGTACGAAGAGCTTCTTCCATTGAAGAAAATCCCTGCCCTTGGCCGCCACCTGGGGCACCTTGAGATCTTACTCCCTCTTCCCCATACTGGTCATATATCTTCCGTTTACTTTCATCAGAAAGAACTTCGTAAGCTTCCGAAACTTTTTTAAATGTGTCAGATGATGCTTGGTCGCCGGAATTTTTGTCAGGATGGTACTTAAGGGCTTGTTTGCGATAAGCCTTTTTGATCTCTTCTTGGGTAGCGTTTTTTGCAACGCCTAGAACATCGTAATAATTGCGAGACATTAAACTCTAGATTTTTTGCGATATTTTAAAGCTTGTTTTTGTTTGTTTTTTTCTCTTACAGATGGCTTATCATAAAAACGTTTCGCTTTAACAGTTTTCATAACGCCTTCTTTATCAAGCTTCTTTTTCAGTGTGCGTAACGATTTCTCAATCGTTTCTCCTCGAACCTTTACTGTAGTCATCTAAACTCTGTTCCTTGTTAAATGGATGGCCACAATCATACACAATCTTCAAAATATACACAATCAAATTGAGTGTAAATTTTTTTATTTAATAAATTAGTTGAAATTCTGTTACCGGAAGGAGGCTAATGATATTTTCAACAGAATGGATTGCTTGCTTAGTTCTAAAGGGGATTGTTTCCGGATTGATTGCGAAGATAGGGCGAGCTTCTGTTTCTAGCATGCTATAAGGAATTTTTTTTAATACCTGTCCATCATAACAAAAGCATTCGTTGTTTTTCTGCTCGAGCAATGTAAGAGTACCGGGTGTGTGGTAGGGCATCAGGCTATTAAAAATCATTAAGGGGATATTGTTGGCATAGGCAAAAGTTTTCCCTGTCATAACACCAATTCTAGTTCCGGTAAAAGAGCCGGGTCCAATACATATGCTAATACCGGTTAGATCGGTCAATAAGATTTCTGATTCATTTAAAAGAGCGTCAACAGAGTCGATTAAAAATTTTTGTTGGTCGCGGGCGTCAAATTCTTTTTTAATAAGATTAAAGCCTTTCCTATAGAGGGCTACCAAACCGATTTTCTGACTTGTATCAAGTATTAACAAATTCATGCTGTAAAAATATCACAAGATGATTTAATTAGAGAGAAGAGTTGTTGAATTTTACCAAAACTGTTGGTAAACTATTTTGTTACACGAAAATGAATTACATAATATAAGGAGCTAAGCTTGGATCATAGAGAAGAGGAATTTGATGAAGGTCAAGATCTTTCAGAGCTGTTAAATAATGGTCAGATTAAGAAGGCTTCTGAAGCTACAAGTATTGATGAGTATCCAGCGAATTTACCGATTCTTCCGCTAACAAGTAGGGTATATATGCCTGGAATGGCCGTCCCTATTGTTATTGAGCCGGGTGTTTATTACGATCTTTTAAAGGAATTAGCTAAAAATGAACATAAATTTTTAGGTCTTGTCCTTACAAAAGATAAAGAACAGGATATATATGATGTCGATTTTGATGACCTATATAATGTAGGTGTGGTTGCAAGAATCATACGAATTCTAAATATTCAAGAAGCCGGCGCTCAGGTTATTCTAAATATTGAAAGACGATTTTTGATAAAAAAGGATGTAACTCCTAAAAAGGCTAAATATTTAGTTGCCAAAGTGACTTATCATAAAGAGCAAGTTACAAATGCTAAGAAAGATATGGTTACGGCTTATACAAATAGTCTTGTAACAACCATCAAAGAGCTTTTAAATTTAAGTCCTTTATTTAAAGAAGAGTTGCAGATTGTTTTAAGCCATTCAGACTTTGCACAACCGTGGAAGCTTTGTGATTTTGCAGTAGCATTGACAACTGCATCAAGAGAAGAGATGCAAGAAGTTTTAACTACATTTGACTTAATTAAGCGTATGGAAAAAGCTCTTGTCCTTTTAAAGAAAGAATTCGATATTACAAAATTGCAAATGATGATCAATCAAAAGATTGAGACTACGATTAATAAACATCAGCGCGACTATTTTTTAAGAGAGCAACTTAAGGCTATCCAGAAAGAATTGGGCGTTGCAAAAGATGATAAGACACTCGATGTTGAAAAATTCCAAGAGCGCGCAAAGAAATTAGAGTTTTCTGTGGAAGCCAAAAGAGTGTTTGATGAAGAACTAGATAAAATGGGTGTTCTTGATGTTCAATCAGCTGAGTATGGTGTAGTTAGGAACTACCTAGATATTATGACATCGCTTCCTTGGGGAATTAAAGATAAAGAGAATAACAATCTTGCGAAGGCTGAAGAAATTCTCAATGAAGATCATTATGGGTTACAGGATGTGAAAGAGAGAATTCTTGAGTATATCAGTGTCGGTCTTTTAAAGAAAACCGGACCAAAAGGGTATATTCTCTGTTTTGTAGGACCTCCCGGAGTTGGTAAGACAAGTATTGGCAAAAGTATAGCAAGATCACTTGGGCGTAAGTTTTTTAGATTCTCTTTGGGTGGAATGAAGGATGAATCTGAAATTAAAGGTCATAGACGTACTTATGTTGGTGCTATGCCGGGGAAAATCGTCCAGGCGCTTAAGCAAATGGGTACATCCAATCCTGTTATAATGCTTGATGAAGTGGATAAATTAATGTCTAGTTATCAAGGTGATCCTGGATCTGCTCTTTTAGAAGTGCTTGATCCTGAGCAAAACAAAGAATTTTTGGATCATTATATCGATGTACGGTTTGATCTTTCAAATGTCCTTTTTATATGTACGGCAAATAGTCTTGATACAATTCCTGGTCCATTGAGAGATCGAATGGAGATCATACGACTTTCAGGTTATGTTGAAGAAGAGAAGATGGAAATATGTAAGAAATATTTGATTCCGAAAGATAGAGGTGAAGTAGGGCTAAAGGCAACAGATATTAGTTTTAAAACGGAAGCTCTTCATAAAATCATTCGTGAATATTGTAGAGAAGCCGGCGTTCGTCATTTAGAGAAGACAATTAATAAAATTATGAGAAAAGTTGCGATGCAAAAAGTAAGAGCTCTTGAAAAAAAGAAAAAGCTTGCTAAAGTTGATGTTACAGAGGAGCTTGTAGAAAAATATTTAGGCAAGCCTATCTTTACATCAGAGAGATTCTATTCAAAAGATAAGCTTAATGGTGTTGCGACAGGACTTGCTTGGACTGAAATGGGTGGAGCTCTTCTCTATATTGAAGCTGTTAAAAATAAAGGAAAAGATCGCTTAAAATTAACAGGAAATGTGGGCGAAGTGATGAAAGAGTCATCATCAATTGCGATGACATACCTTATGTCAGAACAGGATAGATATCTTCCGATCGGGCTTGATTTAAGTGATCAAGAGGTGCATATTCATATTCCGGAAGGTGCTACTCCAAAAGATGGACCATCAGCCGGCGTTACAATTACAACAGCGATGATATCACTTTTGACGGGCAAACCTGTTCCAAATGATCTTGCTATGACAGGAGAGATTACGCTAAAAGGGAAAGTTCTTCCAATTGGTGGGCTAAAAGAGAAAGTATTAGCGGCTAAGAGGGAAAATATTCACAACATTATTGTCCCTTCAGAAAATAGACGAGATTGGGATGAATTGCCTCTTTATATGAGAAAAGGAGTGCACGTAGACTTTGTTGATGATTATAAGCAAGTCTATCAGCTTGTGTTTTGTGGAAAAAAAGGGAGGGCTTAATGCACTCTGACTGGCCTGAATTTACACAAAAAAAGTTGATCCTCCCTCAAAAACTGGAATCTTTTTCCGGTGAAGTTAGGGATAAAGGAAAGAGGCTAGTTACTTTAAATGGATCTTTTGATCTTTTGCATGCAGGCCATCTTCATATTATTTATGAAGCTAGCAAGCAGGCGGATATTCTTCTTGTAGCTTTGAATAGCGATGAGTCAATCAAAAGGTATAAGGGGATCCAGAGGCCTATTATAAGTCTGAAAGATCGGTTAGCGATGATGTCGGCACTTTCATTTGTGTCAAATATAACTTGGTTTAATGAGGATGATCCGAGGAATCTTTTGGAGATTGTCCAGCCCGATGTTCATGTAAATGGACAGGATTGGGGGGCTAATTGTATAGAGGCAGAGGTGGTTAAAAAGTATGGGGGAAGGCTTCATATAGTCTCCTTAGTACCTGGCCTTTCAACATCAAAGGTTGTGGATAAAATTCGTGAGACTTATAGCCAAGTTTGATCTTGAAGAGAGAGCTCAAAAATTTCTTAGAGTTTTACGTGCTCAAGAAATTGAAGGCTATTTTGAAAAAGAAGATGAAGAATTTCGAATTTGGGTTATAAAAGAAGATCAAGTAGCTTCTGCAGTTTTAGCGTATCAAGATTTTCTTGAAGGAAAAGAGCAGGAAGAACTAGCTCCTCCAATTTTGGAGAAATTATCGCCAGGCCAAATTCCTGTTCAAAATGTCTACCTTGCGCCGCTTACAAGATTCTTTATTTTTATTTGCTCAATCATTTTTTTAGCAAGCACTTATCAAAGTTATCAATTAAAAAATAACGAAAGCACGCTCTATCCCGTATTTACAAAAGTCCAGCAAAATTTGATGTATGATTTTCCAAAATCATTGGAGTATCTAAATGAGCTTACTCAAGAATACGCAATTACAAAAGATACCAAGTTAGATAGTCTGCCTGAGCCTGGAAAAGTCCTTCTTAAAAAAATAGAGGACAATCCTATTTGGCCGGGATACTATTATGTATTTCTTAATTGGAAAGATAGAGCTGAACTATTAAGGGCGAAGCTATTTACTAATATATTAGAGGGAGAAATATGGAGAATATTTACTCCCACACTTCTTCATACTGAGATTCTACATTTATTATTCAATATGTTGTGGCTTTGGATGCTTGGGAAGATGATAGAGAAAAACTTAAAAATTTTTTCCTACATTGTATTTATTGCGGTAACGGCAGTTGTTACTAATACGATACAATATCTCACGACAGGTCCATTTTTTATGGGTTTTTCAGGGGTGGTTTCCGCGATGGCCGGCTATATTTGGGTCAGAAAGAAAAGGGCGCCTTGGGAGATCTATCCAATTGATTATGGGACACTCATTTTTCTTTGGGTCTTTATATTTGGGATGCTAGCCCTTCAAGTTGTTGCTTTTTTCCTTGAAATCCTGCATATTCTTACGTTTCAGCTCAACTTAGCAAACGCAGCACACGTATCCGGAGTCTTCATGGGAATGATTTTAGGGCGCGTAAAAGTGTTTCAAAGGAAAACGTGACAGTCAGGGATCTTACGATACTCGGATGCTCTTCTCAAGCCCCAACAAGAAAACGAAATCATGGTGCTTATCTATTAAGATGGAACGGAGAAGGACTATTATTTGACCCCGGAGAAGGGACTCAAAGGCAATTTATCTATGCTGAAATTGCCCCGCCTACCGTCACGCGAATTTTTGTCTCTCACTTTCATGGTGACCACTGCCTAGGTCTTGGTTCTATGCTCATGCGCCTGAATCTTGATAAAGTAACTCATCCTATTCACTGTTACTATCCCGCTTCAGGAAAGGTCTATTTCGATAGGTTAAGATACGGGACATCATACAGAGAAAATATTAATGTGATTGAACACCCCGTTACTGGTCCGGGAATCGTCCATCAAGATGAAAATTTCACAATAGAGGCAGGGTACCTAAATCACGGTATCGACAATTTTGCCTATCGTATCACAGAACCCGACACCATTAAGTTCGATAAAGACAAGTTGAAATCTCTTGGAATATTTGGTCCAATTATGCAAACACTTCTCAAAGAAAAAAAAATTAGTCATGAAGGAAAGGAAGTGTTGCTTGAGGATGTTAGCCATGTTCGAAAAGGGGACTCCTTCGCTTTTGTTATGGATACAAGACCCTGCTCAGGCGCTCTTCATATCGCTAGAAAGGCTACCATGCTTCTTTGCGAAAGCACCTATCTTGACTCTGAAAAAGATCTCGCAAAATCCCACAATCACCTAACCGCAAAGGAAGCAGCCCAAATTGCCCATGACGCAGGTGCCGAAGAGCTTATATTAAGTCACTTTTCAGCAAGATACCTCGACCTTCGCCCCTTCGAGCGTGAAGCTAGAGAAATCTTTTCTAATACTTTTGCAGCTGATGATCTCAAGCAATTTCAATTCATCAAAAAATAAACTGAAATTCAATTCACTAAAAGAACAAAACTCATGGAAACTTGATAAACATCGAGATTTTCAAAGTCAAAACATGCCATACCTAAAAATTTTTATATTAGAACGAATTAATTACAAAGAAAATTTAAAACCGTAACCGTTTTTAATTCTTAAAGATTTTGAACAGGCTCTTATATAGAATGCTTCTTAGGTTTTAGTACAGCTTTTAAGCAGTTAGTTCTTTTGAGATGTCACGCAAATTGGAGAATAGGACTTCCCTGGCTTTTTTCTCTATCGTCCAGGCTCTGATCAAGGTTCGAAGGGTTTTGTCATTGTGAGATTTTTTGGTAAGATCTGCTGCCTGAATTAAGGAAATTTTTGCTTTTCCGTCCGGGTCAATTTCTAGAGGTTCGTCTATAAGCTCTTTAATGATGGAAGCGTTGTACCAAGTTGATTCATCGGGGAATTGATGAAGTAATTCTAGAGCAAAATGACGAAGATCCCATATTTTTTCTGCTAGGACTTCTATGTCTCGATTTTGTAAACGTTCAGGTTGATTTTCGACTGTTGCAACAATTCTGGAGCTTTCAGTTAAGAAGGATTCAATCCCCTTTTTTAAGTTCTTCTTCGCAATATCAAACATGAGACCTACCCTCTTTTCTTTATATCATGTATCAAAAATGGAGTTTGGAGTAAATTGTTTCTTTATCCAGACGATGTGAAATATGAAGTGGCTTTTTGTTTTGATAGCAGTTTGTGTGCTCGGGTTATCATCTAATCATGGAGTTTATATAATATCAAGACTTTATGAGGGTGCTTTTTTCTATAAGCAATACGATTATTTTAGGATAAGTGATGATCGATTTTATAGAAAAAATAGATATGCTGAAAAGTTGATCTGTTTAAAGGGAGATTTTTCGCATGAAATGGAAGCTTGTTTGAGCGGAAAAGAGCCCAAATCTTTTTGGATGCTTTCCGAGAGAAAGAGGATGAAAACTTTTTGGGTCTCCTTTAAAGGAAAAGAATATATTGTAAAAAAACATCTGCAGCACGGTGTTTTAAAAAACATTATGAAAATGGGGAAAGGGGTCTCAATTTGGAATAATCTTCATTGGGCGATGGAAAAGGGTATTGAAGTTGCAGAGCCTGTAGCTGTTTTTGAAAAACGAAGTTTGGGTACGCTTGAAACTACAGTTGTATACCGGTATGAAGGCTGTAGAACAGATTTTTTTCCTAAGGAAGAGGTAAAGTCAAAAACTCTTTTGATCACACCCCAGTTAAGGAAAAAAAATATTGTCCACGCTGATTTAAGAAGGCGTAATATTATTTATAAAGAAAGCGAAGGTAAAATTAAATTAATTGATGTTGAGCTGATGCATTACTATCCATCATATTCATATGTTTGCAAGAAACGATTAAATCAGGAAGAGAAATGGTTGCTAAAGGATTACAAATATTAAGCGCTATAGGTGCAGGGCTGCTCCTTTTTTGTTTTTGGCCGTCACTTATGCACAATGTTTCAAGAGTTTACGAAGCTCTTTTTTTAGAGATTCATTATGAATATGTAGGTCTTTTTGATCAAAAATATCAAAAGGAGCTTTCATGGAAACAGAAAATTATTTGTGAAAAAAATTATGCGGATGAATCAATGCTTGAATTCCTTCATCAAGTTGAAACCTTTAAAGACAAAAAAGTTCTTCACGATCATCGTGGTAAATTAACTGAAAAGGTCTCATTTTCAGAAAATCATTTTGTTGTAAAGTCGGCAGAACGAAAAGGGTTTTTTCGTAATCTTCTTGCTCAAGGAATGGGAGTCAATGTGTGGAATAATGCGCATTGGGCACTTGAAATGGGCGTTCCGGTAATGAAGCCAATAGCTCTTGTAGAAAAAAGAGAGTGGAATAAAACTAAGTCATTTGTAGTCTATTTATTTGAAGGGAAAGTGTGTGAAAATGAATTTAAGTTGGCAGAAGATTTTTTCCCAAAAGTGCAAGAGCTTAAAGAACTTTTAAGTAAGAAAAATGTAATCCATCATGATTTTCGACTGAGAAATATTGTTATTCTAGATGATGGCACTCTTCAATTTATCGATATTGATAAACTACATTGGTATAAGAGAAGTTCACATGTGTTTAAGCACCGACTTAAAAGAGAGGTGAAGAAATTTAATCTCAATCTTATTGAACAATCTAATTCAACAAAACGCCTCCAAGCATGAAAAAAATTCTTTTGTTTACGGTTGCTGTTATTTTGATTGGAATCTGTTTTTCTCACTCTCTTTCGCATAATATTTCAAGAGGTTACCAAAAGTTATTTGCAGTGCTGCATTACGACTACGTAGGTCTATTCGATTCAGATTGTAAGAATGAATTGTCGTGGGAAGAGAAGATTTTTTGCAAAAATGAGTATGCAAGTGAGGGAGTGATGACATTTCTTCGCAATATTGAGGGGGGTGAAAAAAAGAATATTTCTCGTAATCGTAAGCGTAGTGTCGATCAGGTGTTTTTTGGAGATAAAAAAGTTATTATTAAATCGATGGAATTTCCCGGTTTTTTTTCAAATATCTTTAGAATGGGAATGGGAGTCAATATATGGAATAATGCCCATTTTGCAAGCGCTTGTAAGGTTCCTGTACTAAAACCGATCGCACTTGTAGAAAAAAGATATTGGAATAAAACGAAAACATTTGTTGCTTACTTGTTAGAAGGGAAGGTTTGTGACAAAGAGATAAAAAATTCAGATGATTGGTTTTTCAAAATACAAGATCTAGCAAATCGGCTAAATCGAAAATGTCTCATTCATGACGACTTTCGTATAAAAAATATGGTCCTTCTTGATAACGGATCGATACAGCTTATCGATATAGATAAAATTCATTACTATCCAAGAAATTCACCTATATTTCGTGCCAGATTAAAAAGAGAGATCCGAAAATTTAATCAAAACCTTCATGAAAATTGTGAGACAAAAAAATATTTACGAAAAGCTAATTTCTCAATATATGGATGGAAATCATTTATGCATAATTTGATGTGTGCATATCGAAAATTTTTTGCAATCACTCACTATGAATATGTAGGGCTAAATGATCCTGAGGTTAAAAAAGAGCTTTCATGGAAGGAAAAGATTTTCTGCGCAAGAGAGTATGCAAATGAATCTGTAATGGAATTTTTACGAAATATTGAAACAAGTAGTGAAAAAAAAATACTCTGGAAAAATTCTGAAAGAACCGGTGAAGAGGCGATTTTAAATGGAAAAAAGGTGATTATTAAATCTGTAGAAGTAGACGGATTTTTTACAAATCTTTTTCGAATGGGAACCGGTGTTAATATTTGGAATAACGCCCATTATGCAAAGCTATCTGGCATTCCTGTTTTAAAGCCAATAGCCCTAGTTGAAAAACGGTCCCTCTTCAAAACTAAAACTTTTGTCGTCTACCTATTTGAGGGAACGGTTTGTGATCAAGAATCTATTCCCGAAATCAAAGCGCTAAGAGAGTTGTTACAAAAAAAACTAGTGGCCCATCACGATTTCTATATTCGTAATATTATCAAGCTAGATGATGGAACATTACAACTTATTGACATCGATAAAATGCATTGGTATCCCCATAACTCATACCTTTTCCGCTGGAAAGGGCGAGTGGAAGAGCAGCGCTTTAATGAAAATATAGCCAATAAATTTAATGGGCTATAGCTAGATTTGGCAGTGTTTGCATTCAATTTTCGGCATAGATTGTGGAGTTGAATAATCGTTAGGTAGCGACCTATTGGCTAGATCGATAATTAGGCAGATGAGGCCACCTAAAATGGGGATAAGCTCAAGAGCTCCTCTGTACATCCACTGTATACTTCGATTACTCATGAAGTGAATATGTTTTTCATTATATATTTTATATTCAAGTATCCCTTGAAAGATTCGGCGTAGTCCGATCATAGAGCCAAAGAGAGGGATATAGCCATAAAATTTAGAAGTTATTGTTGTAGAAATACTTATGGTGATGTTAGCTAATGCATAATCTGATACATTGGTAGTATCTATTAAATAGGATTCAATTCCAAATCCCAAGGGCTTTTCAAAGCAAATCACAGTAGACATAAACACCTATAAATTATTAGATGTTTATTATAGCATTTATATATGTAATTATAAAGTAAAATAATTATTATTAAGTTGACGGCGGATTTCTCCAGCAATGATAGCAAAAGCGTTAGAAACGTTAAGTGAATTTTTGAATCCAACAAGGGGAATTTTAAGTATAATATCGGCTTTGAAGAGGGCTGCTTTGCTGAGACCGTACTCTTCATTGCCGAGAAGGAGGGTGAATGTGCTTGGAAAGGTAAATTCATAGAGAGAGATGGCAGATGCGTGGGTTTCTAAGGCAATTAGCGGCCGCTTAAGAGTTTCAAGGGATGTGTTATGGTAGCAAGCAACAAGGGGAGCTGTTCCCATGGAGCTTTTGGTAATTTTAGGGTGATCTGAAAAAGGGGTTTTTTCTGAAAAATGGAT
>CAMBTZ010000025.1 GCA_945870925.1 Chlamydia trachomatis
TTTTCTTCATATATGAGAAAAGCGGTGTCTCTACAGGAAATTAACGAACTTAAGCGTAATTTTAAAGACGGTCAAATTCTTGGGAATGATGAATTTATAAAAAGTATAAAGGATAGGAATTTAATAATAAGGGATAGTCCTTTGTCACTTACTATAATACTTAAAGCAGCTTGTGAAATTCTTGATATTCAGGAGGCCTTGCTGGTATCTCCGAGTCAGTCTAAGAGGGCGGTCTTTGCAAGAGGGGTTGTTGCAGTGATAGCAATGGTAACTAAGAAAATTTCAAATATACAAATCGCTGAATTGATGAATCGTGATGGAAGTTCAATAAGTCGAATGCTATTCAAGTTTTCAGAAATGAAAAAAAATTCAATTGAGATTCAAGATATAGTAGATAAAGTAACTCAAAAAGCATTTGAACTTGCAACCTTGCAGGTCTGACCCCCAATGTTGGAGAATTTATGATGAAATGGATTTTGACTATTATTGTTTTAGTTAAAGTAATTATGGTTGAGGCTGGGGTTATATCGACTCAGGTGTTTGAGGATTTTTGTAAGTTTAAGGTGTATAGTAATTCGGGGGTGTTTAATCCGGATGAAGTTGAGGCTGGGGATACAATATATGTTCGGGTTTCTGCATTAGATAATTTTTTTAAGAACTATTTTCCGCTTATTTTAAAGCCGTTTGTATTGATAACAGGTAGAGGGCTTGGAACAGTTGATAAAAAATATATCCCTTATTTGGAGGGTGAAAAGCTCATTCATTGGTTTGGTATAAATATCACTATCAAGCATCCAAAGTTAACTATTATTCCTTTGGGAGTCCCTTGGAATGCAAAAAATCAGATGCTAGTTGAATATGAAGATTTATATAGTAATTGTTCTGTTGAAAAATTTTTCATGGATAAGCCGATTTTCATTTATGTGAATTGGAAGAAGACTGATCCATCAAGAGAGGTGCTCCTTAATTATTATGAAACTATTGAGGGCTGTGAAATAGTTAAAAGCACTTATGTTCAAAAATTTATGCTAAATGTCGAGGCATCTAAATATGTAATTAGTCCTAGAGGCTATAACATCGATTGTTTTCGTACTTGGGAAGCTCTATATGCCGGAAGTATCCCTGTTGTTCAATCGTACGGAATTGACGCAGTTTACGATGATCTTCCAATAATTATTGTCCCAGATTTAGCAAAGGTCACCCCTGAAATCTTAGAGATAGAACTTGAGAAGCTAAAAAGTCGCACATTTAACTTAGAAAAGCTTGGATGTGAATATTGGTTCAATCTAATCCGAAGTTATTGTACCGGGCAAAATGTTATTTTAAGCGCCTCTTGATAGGGAATTTTATGGGGAACTTTTTTATAGTTAGGGTCAATCTCAATTGAATCTATAGCTTCTAATTTTATGTTTTTTGATTTTTTTAAAAAGGGAATATCAATTGAGCGTTCAAACATTCTTTTATAGGTATCTTCAGTTAAGAGCATGTCCCAAAGAAGATGAATACGCGGAAGTGAGTCGTCTTGATTAATGCCGTCATGTATAGCGCCATTATGAAAAAAGTAAATTTTTCCTGCTTCAAAATGATAGAGATCACCATTTAATAACATTTTGGAGTGATTGTTTGTAAAAATAGGAAGGTGAAATCTAACGCGTAGTGCAGGTTTTTTAGTTATTTTATGTATAAAACAGAGATCTTCTCTATGTTGGGTAAAACATGATTTTGGATATAGGATATTGATTCTAAAGTTAGTGGCGTGAGGCATTGATTTTATTAAGGCTTTAAGATTTGGATAACTTGCTTCTTGGGAAAAAATCTTTTTGTTTATGGATCGGTTATGATCAGATGAGTAATCATCAAATTTTCCAGATTCATTTAAGAGTGAATATTGGGTAATTATTCCTTCAGGGCTTGACCAATTTGAGAGATGCTTTTTATTTGTGACAATTGACGGGTTAAATTTTTCTACGATCTCTATTACTTCATTATATAAATTCTTAAAGAAGGTCTCTTCTGTTTTAAAAAGTTCATAGACCTTTGGGTTAACTGTTTTCTGATAGTTTACGTCTACAAGATTTCTAATAAGTAGTTCAGAAGGAGATAAAAATTTATCTAATGGAAAGCTTTCCAGCAGTTTTATTAAATCGCATTTTGGAGGAGGTGCTGGTTCTAAAGTAAATGCCTCTTCTAAAGAGTAAGCAATTGGAAATGTTTTTCTTCCTGTGCCTTCATAGTAATCTTGATACTTAGAAAGGGGTGGAATTTGAGTAAGCCTTAAAAAAATGGCAGGTATTCCAAAGCTTTCAGCTACAATAATTCCGTGAAGTGATCCTGAAATTACTAATTTAGCTTCTAAAATTTTCTGGATTATCTCCATGTAATTTTCTGTTGGAAGGACAAGGTTAGGTAAACCTTCATATTGTGAAATTTCGCGAAGGTTAGGAATGACAATATAATCCAAAATAGGGTTAGGTTTTAATTCCGGAAAGAGGGTTTGTAATAGGAGAGCAGGATCTCCATAGATTTCAGGGCAGGGTATTTTTTTGTCGATTAAATATTTACGCGTTAGCGGGCCTCTAACAGCGCGAACATTTAAAGAGCTAATTTTTTTTAGTCCTTGTAAGTTGTCTTCATGCACTCCAGATCCCCAAATAATGTCGTTATTTCTTGCAAAATGTAGAATTGAGCCAATTGCAACC
Organism: Chlamydia trachomatis; assembly: GCA_945870925.1. Classification (GTDB taxonomy): domain Bacteria; phylum Chlamydiota; class Chlamydiia; order Chlamydiales; family 2-12-FULL-49-11; genus VGMD01. Next base: position 2,700 of record CAMBTZ010000025.1, read on the forward strand.
AATTGTTGATTAGAAGATTCTGTATTTAAAGGTCGCCCAACAATTTTTTCAACGATAAGTGGAGATAATGCATCGCCAAAATTATCTTCATCCTGACTTGGTTTCCAGTAAAAAAGGTTAGGGTCTCCAAAAATGATATTTAAGGAGAGTAGAAGATAAATATAGCTTAGCTTCTTCATTAATGTTCCACTCATTTTGGATTCTCCTGCTTAGTTTAAAATGGGTTGCATCCCATGTATTATGGCCATGAATAAATCGTAAATAATAATAGGGAGGATTGTTCCAACTTACTGTTTTATGGAGTCTTCCAAATTCTCTTAAAAAATGGAAGTCTTCAGATTTCTCAACTTCGCGGTATCTGACACTAATACTATTCCGAGCCATTATAGAACCATAGACAGTACCTTTATCTTCCCAGGCGCAGTTTAGAGTGAAAATATACTGAATTTTATTTTTAAGAAAGCATAGATCGGCATGATTTGAAATTAAATGGTGGTATTGCGCTTCAATTGTTTTTGGATGACGCCAGTCATCATCATCCCACTGAACCCAAAGACAATTTTCAGGTAGATAATCGAGCGCAATATTACGTAATGCTCCTAAAATTGTATCTTGCGGAGCGCAAATTTCTATGATTGAATCGGTTTGAAATGGACCTAATGAAGTGGTTCCATGATTAACAATGAGGAGCGTCTTATTTGTATAAGTCTGTTCTAAAAACGATTCAATTGCAAGCCTTGCAAATGGAATCCTAAACGGATCATGCCCTGTGATCATCACTCCATAGATTGCTTCATTAGCAACCAGCCTTAAGAAAACTAATAACCAAAATAAAACCTTCATGTATTTGCTATCCCAGTTGAGGGCTCTGACCCCTCAATCACTATATCCTAATTCAAGATAATTGTGTATATATGTGCTCGTGAGCTATCATGGCAAAAAAAAGGGAGCTAAGGGGGATGACTATGGCGATTCAAAGTATGAAAGTACCAAGAGAGTTTTTGTTTAGGCGGATACACTCTTTGATGGGTTTTTGGTTTCTAATTTTTTTAATGGAGCATCTATTTACTAATTCTCAGATGGCTCTATTTTTTACTAACGGAGATTTGTGGTTTGTAAGGAGTGTCGATTTTTTAAGAAATCTTCCTTATTTGAATGTGATTGAAATTGGGCTTTTAGGAATTCCGATTGCGTATCATGCAATTTGGGGTGTTATGTATATGCTGAAAAGTAAATCAAATGCGTTTAAATCAGATGGGAGTACACCTCTTGTTAAGAGTGGCAGAAATAGAGCTTATACAGTGCAGCGAATGAGTGCTTGGGTTCTTTTAATTGGTATCGTATTGCATGTGGCTCAAATGCGCATTTTTGATTATCCTTATAAGTATCAGACAAGCTTTTACTTGCCTGTTGAATTAGATCCAGGACTTTATGGGCTTGCAAACAGATTAGGTGTTGAGCTTTATAATTCTGATTCAATAGAAATAGAGAGAGGAAAATTAACGCAGCTTGAGCAAAAGATTCAGCTTGTAGAAAGCAGGCTCCAGGAGCGTAAGGAAGCTCTTGCAAAGACGGGTGAATACGATCCTGAGATGGGGATGATCTATCAAAGTTTACAAAAAAATGATTTTCTAAAAGAGCATGTTAAGGGGCTAGAGAGCCGAAAATTAAAAGAGCATCAGGTGATGGCTGTTTCAAAGAGCTTTGGAAACTTAGAGCTTATAGGTGTGCGAGAAACATTTAGAAATCCGTGGATGTGCGTTTTCTACACAATATTTGTTCTAGCAGCTGTATTCCATGGATTTAATGGTCTTTGGACATTTTTAATTACTTGGGGGATTATTCTTTCAGGAAAAGCTCAGTCTCGAAGCGTTACTTTTTGCGTAGGTTTGATGTTTGTATTAGGCTTGCTCGGAATGATGTCAATTTGGGGAACCTACTTTTTAGGATAGATAATGGCTAGGGAAAAAGAGGTAATAGTTGTTGGGGGGGGGCTTGCAGGCTTGAGTGCTGCAATGCGACTAGCCGACCTTGGGGTAAATGTAAAATTGATCTCACTTGTTAAGGTGAAGCGGTCACACTCAGTTTGCGCGCAAGGTGGGATTAATGTCGCTGTCAATTTGATGGGAGAAGAAGACTCTCCTGAAATTCATGCCTATGACACTATAAAAGGGGGCGATTTTTTAGCAGATCAACCTCCTGTTCTTGAGATGTGTTATAATGGTCCTTCATTGATTCGAATGCTAGATCGAATGGGCGTTACATTTAATCGAAAAATGGACGGAAGTTTAGATTTTAGAAGATTTGGAGGAACGCTCTATAAACGGACTGCATTTGCAGGTGCCTCTACAGGCCAGCAACTTCTATATGCTTTAGATGAGCAGGTTCGTAGATTTGAGGTCCAGAGAAAAATTGAGAAGTTTGAGCACCACGAGTTTTTAAGAGCTGTAGTTGATGAAAATGGTATCTGCAGAGGTGCGGTGATTATGGATTTGTATAATTCCAAACTAACGACCCTCAAAGCTGATGCTGTCTTAATAGCAACCGGAGGACTTGGGGTAATTTTTAAATACTCTACAAACTCAACAATCTGTACAAGTGCTGCCAATGGAAGGCTTTATAAACAAGGTGTTCATATTGCAAATCCTGAATTCATTCAAATTCATCCAACTGCAATTCCGGGAGATGACAAGCTTCGTCTGATGTCGGAATCGGCAAGAGGTGAGGGCGGCAGAATTTGGGTTTATGGAAACTCTTCAAAAAAAATTATCGGACCTAATGGAGAAGAGGTAGTCTGCGGAAAGACAGGCGAGCCTTGGTATTTTCTTGAGGACATTTTTCCTGCCTTTGGTAATCTAGTTCCCCGTGATGTTGCTGCAAGATATATTATACAAGTTGTTGATGCAGGACTTGGAATTGATGGAAAAAAACAGGTCTACTTAGATTTGACTCATCTTGATGGAAAGACACACCACAAACTTGAATCGATCCTAGATATCTATCAAAAATTTACGGGTGACGATCCGAGGGTAACACCGATGAAGATTTTCCCCGGTGTTCATTATACGATGGGGGGGCTCTGGGTAGATTGGCCGGCAACAGGGGATGCTGATCGATTTGAAAGGTACCGTCATATGACAAATATGACCGGCCTTTTTGCTGCAGGAGAATGCGATTTCCAATATCATGGGGCCAATAGACTTGGTGCAAATTCACTTCTGTCCTGTATATATAGTGGTATGGTTGCAGCAAATGAGATGCACTGGTTTGTTGATGATCTAAAAGTCAGGTATGATGATATCAGTTCAAGATGTTTTGAGGAAGCTGAAGCTAAGGAGCTTGCAGCTAAACAGAGTCTTCTTTCTAGTAGTGGAAAAGAAAATGTCCACGCCCTTCATGATGAACTTGCAAATATGATGGTCTCAAACTGTACTGTTGTCCGAAGTAACAAAGGCTTGAAAGAGGCGATCGATAAAATTAAGGAAATTCAGGAAAGATTTAAAAAAATCTCTCTAGATGATAAAGGATCTAATCTCAATCAAACGTATCATTTTGCAAATCAATTTGGCCCTATGCTTGATATTGCTATGACCATTGCAAAAGGTGCTCTTATGCGAGATGAATTTAGAGGATCACATTATAAAAGAGAGTTTCCCGAAAGAGATGATGACAATTGGTTAAAAACTACAGTTGCTACTTATGATTCAAACTTACAAGAGCCAAAAATTTCCTATCTTCCTATTGACATTCGGCATTTAACTCCAGTAAAAAGGGATTATACTAAGGCAAAAAGGATCACCCCAAAATTGGATAATATACCAAGTAACATTCCTTTAGTTACATCGAGGGATTATGGAAGAAGGTAAATTTATATTAAAAATTTATCGAGGCACATCTAAACATCAATATTGGGAAGAGTTTGAACTTGACCGAAAGCCTGGGCTTAATATCATTTCAGCGCTCATGGAAATTCAGAAAAACCCGATAACAAAAGAGGGGTTAAAAGTAGAGCCGATTGTATGGGAAATGGCCTGCTTAGAAGAAGTTTGCGGATCTTGCTCAATGCTTATTAATGCACTTCCAAGACAAGCTTGCACAGCTTTAATAGAAAATTTAATTAAAGAGAGTGAAATAAAAATTATTACGCTCGCCCCTTTTTCAAAATTCCCATTGATTAGAGATCTTGTAGTAGATCGAAGCTCTATGTTTGAGAGTCTTAAAAAAATAAAGGGTTGGATTCCTATTGATGATTTTCATTCAGATGAATTTGGACCAAAAATCTCTCCTATTAAACAGGAAGCTATGTATGTCGAATCTACTTGCATGACTTGTGGCTGCTGTCTTGAGGCTTGCCCGCAAATTAACAATAATTCTAAATTTATTGGTGCTGCCGCGATCAATCAGGTTAAACTGTTCAATGCAAATCCTACGGGAGCTGTTCTTAAGAAAGAACGTCTCCAAACAATGATGGCGGAGGGTGGTATTTCAGAATGTGGAAATGCGCAAAATTGTAAGGCTGTATGTCCTAAAAAAATCCCGCTTACCCAGTCAATTGCTCAAATAGGAAGCGACACAACTAAAGAATTTTTTAATAGCGCTCTAGGTCTTCCTGAAAACTAAGAACTCATAAGAATTGCCCATGCTTTTGATGGGGTGACATCTTTACAGGTAGTGTATTGCTCATAACAGGTAAAAATTAAAGCAAAAAGAGTTGCTATAGCGCTAATTGCTCCAAAATATGGAAAAATAGCAATAGGGAGGATGTCTGCTACAAAAGAGCCGGCTGCCCATTTTGCAATATCAATCCAATTTCTTTTTATCTCTATGTCTGTTGCTATAGCAACATTACTATCGCGAGCTAAAAGAAGAAGTGTGACAGCCGTTGCAATTCTCATGATATTGCGTATTACGGGAAGACAATAAATAATAGTTCTTCCATCAAAAAATTTTTCAGATGGTTTTATAAAATTAAAATTCTCAAAATTTGTTTTTAAAACAGTAAGGTATTGCATAGTAGTGTCTACTCAACTTAAGTTGGAGTAACTCTTCCTTCTAATGATTTGTAGTTAATAAGTGAAAATTGCTCGGCAAGAGTTGCAAATAGTGCTGTGAGTCCTACAATCGCTGTGATTACACCTGTGATTGGGCAGAAAATACCTATAATAGCAGCAGGGATCATGCCAATTACCCATTTTGCTATATCGATTCTAGTCGATTTAATATCTTCCTTAGTGAGTATAATATCGCTATTTTTTACGGTGAATGTATTTACTGCCATTGCTACTCTAAGAATGTCATTTAATAAAGGGATGCAATAAAGACCAAATTGTAAATCTACTTCAAATGTTTTCGGGAGATAAAAATTTGATTGCTCTGCCATAAATTTTCCTAATTTGTAAATACATATAGAAAGAATATGAAAAATATAGATTAACTTCAAGGCAAATCTCTTTACGTAGGCTTTACAATTGATTAAATATATTAGTTGCTATCCTATGATTTGGAAAAATGGGTAGTTGTGGATTTAGCACTGTTTGATAAGAGCCCAAAAGTGAGGTCATGAGTCTTGATTCAAATTCAATCTTTGAAATATGTGGGGCAAGCGGAGTGATGAAATCTAGATGTGATCGTCCTTGTCTGTATTCAGGTTCTTTTGGCGGATGAAGAAGGTAGTTCATATTTGAGGGGGTAAAATCCATAAGAAAAGAGGTGTGATGTAGAAACCGATCTTTTTTTATATATTGAGCATTTCCGCCAATTTTTTTATCTTGAAGAGCAAAGTCATTGCCCTGAATAGTAAATTCAGGAAGGTTCAGGCTTTTTTTAAATATTGATCCTACCCAATCAAGGATTATATTTGGATAGAGCTCAAAATTGTGAGTTATTTTCTGAAATATAAAAGTTACAAAGAGGGTGTTTTCATCAACAATCACAGTTCCCCCACCACTGAATCTCTGAATGATTTGAATATCATCTTTATGAGCTAAAGGTAGGTTAATAACTTCTTCAGGAGATGAAGAAATTCCCATCACAATTGCTTTTGGAGAGCCGTGATTAATCAAAACCCAGTTTTCCTTGCTTGTGCGAAGAAGCCCTTCTTCTATTTGCAACTGCTTTAAAATTGGAAGATTATTTAATGTTAATATATTGAGTGTCATTTTGATGTGATGGATGAGATGTCGCTTGTTTTTACGATTCTATATTTTAGACCTTGAATAGTCTTTAAAGAAAAAAGCATAAGATAGCCCCCCGGTAAAACCTCAACATCTGAAACATCGGGGATTTGAGAGTTGTCTCGAAGAATAAAAATGATATCGGAAAGCTTTTTTGATTTCAAAGAGACAAAAGCGTCATGCCAATCTTTTGAGACAACTTTTGGATCTACAATCATAACATCAGAAGTTCCAGTGGTAGGTGCTGTTGCACTCATTGCAGAAGCTACACTATTTGTTATGCTTTTTGAGACGGCCGCAGAAGTTGTTGTCTCTTCATTTTTGAAAGAATTTGCTGTATCTTTAGAGTAAAGAGGGCTTGCATCATCACCAAATAAGGATAGTGTAATAAGTAAACTAAATAGATATTTCAATGAATGTCCCCTTTTTTTGGGCGTCAATAAGCGCATTTTTTGCGTCGAAGATCATATCGTGGATATTTGCATAAGGAGGTTTTTTTTGGCTACTAATTCCAATTGTTATCCCTATATGCATCGTGTGAATAATTACATCTCTAAGCGTTTCTGCAATAAAAACTGCTTCAGGTAGTGCTATTTGATCAAGAATGAGAAGATATTTCCCTGCGCCAAGAGAGAGTAAAGGTGATGATTCTTTTAAAATTCGCCGAATTGTTTCTGTAATTTGCCGTTCTGTAAATTCGTGAGAATCACTATGTTCAATAGCAACAGCGAGAAGAGAGAGAGGTTTTTTTTCTTTTAAAGTTTTATAGATCGGATCGAGAAGATTTTTGTTAAAGAGGGGTTTTTGGCTTAAATCGGATTCAGAGGCATGTTCTGCAATAGTATGACCAATTGTATCAAGACGTTCTTCAAGCTGATTATATTCTTTTGCTTTAGTGATGTGGGCAATCAAATCGTCCTTATCAAGAGGCTCCTGGATAATTCCATTTGCGCCTAGTTCGATCAAATGCTTAAGGTAAGGCTTTTTTAAATTCTTTGAAATAATTAGTAGAGGGATATGATGGAAATTTTTTCGCTCTCTGATTTTGATGCAAATTGTTAAGATGGACTCTCTAACTTTTTCATCATCAATTACTAAATAATCTGGTCGAAATTTTTCAATTTCATCAAGAGAGGTAGAAGAAGGGAGAATAGAGATTTGAAAACCGATTAAATAGTGTCTGAAAAAGACAGGATAGTAGGCAGAATCAGTAACAAGTAATATGAGGGGATTTTGATCGTAATTTTCTTTAACCATTATATAATCAATGAGTAATCAATTTTGAGGGTGTCCACACCCTCTAAAAGCGGTTATCCATTGTAATGGCTATTTCTTCAAGGCTATTAAAAGAATCGAAATGTCTGCAATTGAAACTCCTTCTAAACGAGAGGCTTGACCGACGATTTCAGGCATAATTTTATTAAGTCTTATCCGAGATTCGGTGCTTAAACTTGAAACTTTGGAATAATCAAAATTTTTAGGGATTTTAATAGGATCTAGAGTTTGAAGTTTCTCAATTTCTTTGGATTGCCTTCCAATGTACCCTTCATATTTAAGAAGGATTTCAATTTGAGTGTTGATCTCCTCACCGTGATCAAAAAAATGATTGGGCATTTCAGTAACTAAACTGGCATAAGAGACTTCAGGTCTGGATAGTAGTGATTTAAGGGAGATAACTCTCCCTTCTACGTGCTTTGTAGTACTTTTTAAGCGGATGGATTCAGATTCAAGAACTGCTTTTTTATGACGCAATTTTGTAACGCTTTCATCGTCAATAAGACCAAATTCATATGCATATTCAGATAAGCGAATGTCGGCATTGTCTTGCCTAAGTAATAGTCTGTGTTCTGCCCTGCTTGTAAACATACGGTAGGGTTCTTCAAGAGTTTTAGAGATGATATCTTCAATCATTACCCCAATATAAGCTTCAGATCTTTGCAAAATAAACGGTGCTCTTCCTTGAATTTTTAATGATGCATTAATTCCGGCAATTAGTCCTTGAGCTGCAGCCTCTTCATAGCCTGTTGTTCCATTTATCTGTCCTGCAAAATAGAGCCCCTCAATTGATTTAGTCTCTAAAGTCATTCCAAGTTGGCCACTTTTCACATAATCATACTCAATGGCGTAAGCAGGGCGAGTAATTTCAGCCTTTTCTAAACCGGGGATTGAATGAATCATTTCTAGCTGAACGTCAAATGGAAGCGAGGTTGAAATACCATTTACATAGACCTCGTTAGTTGTAAGGCCTTCGGGCTCTATAAAAATTTGATGCCGATCTCGCTCGCCAAATCTGACAACCTTATCTTCAAAAGAAGGGCAATAACGAGGTCCTACTCCGGTAATTGCGCCTGAATACATTGCCGATCTTTTAATGTGCCTTAGAGCAATATCTTTTGTAGGTACAGTTGTATAAGTAATATAGCAAGAGGTTTGCTTAAGTAACCTTTTTTCCTTTTTAAATGAGAAAAAAACATCATCTTCACCCGGCTGCTCTTCCATTACGGAAAAATCAATTGAGCGATTATTTAAGCGTGGAGGTGTCCCTGTTTTTAATCTCCCTAATTCAAATCCTAAATCTCTTAAGTGATCGGAAAGACCAATTGAAGCTCTATCACCAGCTCTGCCGCCTGAAAAATTGACATCACCAATGTGAATGATTCCCTTCATGAAAGTTCCTGATGAAAGAATTACACTTTTTGCGCGAAAACCAATTCCTTCTTGGGTTTCAACACCAACAACAGATGAATTTTCAATCACAAGACGATTTGTTGTTGCCTGAATAAGAAATAGATTTTCCTTGTTCTGTAAAACTTTTGTCATTTCTGTGCTGTAAGCAAGTTTGTCCGATTGTGCTCTAGGAGACCAGACAGCAGGACCTTTAGACCGATTAAGCATCCGAAACTGAATTCCGGTTCTGTCAGCTATTTTACCCATAATGCCACCAAGGGCATCAATTTCACGGACAATATGTCCCTTTGCAGTCCCACCAATAGCAGGATTACAACTCATTTTCGCAATTGCATCTAGATTAATTGTAAGAAGAAGGGTTCGCATACCCATACCGGCTGCAGCATATGCTGCTTCACAACCGGCATGACCCGCACCAACGACGATAACGTCAAATTCTTCGGGATAAGACCACATGGTGTCTTAAGACTTTTTATGACGATTCGCACGGCTTCTTTTTTTACGTTTGTGCTTATTCATTTTGATTTTGCGTTTTTTCTTTACAGATGACATAAATACCTCTCAAATACAGGGGCTAGTATACGCAATATCCCACCTTAAAGTCAATGCCCTCAATTTAAAATATAAAGTTAGGGGGTTTATGGGGTCTGACCCCAAGATGTACCCCAAGATATAATTTAATTGGGTATAAATATGTTATAATGTTGTAAAATAAAGTCTTAAGTGGGGGGTTTATATGAATTTTGGCTTAGTATGTACTAATGTGAATGCGCTTGCTCTGTCGCAAGAGTATGAAGATAAGGTGTTTGAGCGTAAAAACTTTCCGATTTCGTGGGGGGGTATTCCGAGGCTAGTGAGGTCGATGTTTAATAAAACAACTACCTCTAAAGACCCAATAGGTTATGTTGATCGGTTGCATGAGTCTAAAACTGTGTTTAAGTTACTTGTAATTAAACCGATAAGCGCAATTTTTATGACATGTCTTAGGGCTACTTTATTTATTGGAATCCCAATAAAATTAATTCACGGAGCTTTAGGATCTTATGTAGATAGATCATTTACTCCGATAAATGAGGCTGTAACTGAAATTGCTCAATTAACTCGTCTGTTTATTCGAGGTGTATGTAGATCTGTTCCGCTCATAGGACCACTTTTAGGTAGAGCTTGGAGTGTGGTAGTAGCTAGCGCATGTATTGCAACGGATAAGATTTTTGATCGTTTAGCGAGGAGTAAAGGCTGAAAAAGCGTCCTCTGATTCGGGAGAGGATGATGAATTTTCCCTTGAAAAGTTGCTGAATTTAGCAAATCTCTTGCGGAAGGCAAGCTCGACATCGCCAATACCGCCATGACGGTTTTTAGCAACAACGATCTCTGCAAGTCCCGGTTTATCATTTGAGTTATAATACTCTCTTCTAAATACAAACATTACAATGTCGGCATCCTGTTCAATAGAGCCAGATTCGCGAAGGTCACTTAGCATTGGTCTGTGTCCTGCTCTGTCCTCTACTTTTCGAGAAAGCTGTGAGAGGCACAAAATAGGGATCATGAGTTCTCTAGCAAGGTTTTTAAGCATTCTGGAAATTTCAGAAATCTCATTTTGTCTGCTATCAGAACTAAAAGTGCTTTTTGATCCAGACAGTAGTTGAAGATAGTCAATAACAAGAAATTGAATGTCAAATACCTCTTTTAATCGTCTTGCTCTTGCTCTAAGGTCAGTAATTTTTAAGCCTGGTTGGTCATCAATGATCAGGGTCTGTTTTTGCAT
>CAMBTZ010000026.1 GCA_945870925.1 Chlamydia trachomatis
GTTTTTCTTCTTCCCAGCCTTGTTTGTCTAAGAACTCCTCGTAGTTTCCAAGAAAGATCTCTTGCTTGTTCTCATGACAAACAATCAATTTATCAAGCTCTAACCTTTTTAGAATTAGTTCGCTATGGGTCACTATGATAAAGGTTTCGCTAAAATCATTCAGTGCATCGATTAAAGCTTCAACAGATTCAATATCAAGGTGATGCGTAGGTTCGTCAAGGAGGAGTAAATTGCACGGGTTTGCTATGATTTTACCAAGAAGCACGCGGCTTTTTTCTCCGCCTGAAAGGACGCCAATTTTTTTAGTTGAAAGATCGCCGCTAAAGAGCATCTGACCGCAAATTGCTTTCACATCAGTGTAGGCAAGATTTGGATTACCAAGTTTTATCTCCTCTTCAATTGATCGATCTTTATGGAGCCGTTCAATATTTGTTTGACCAAAATAACCGATCGCAACTTGATCTGCATAGGTTACTGAGCCCGATAAAGGTTTAAGGTCGGTAGCAAAAAGACGGAGAAGTGTAGATTTGCCATAACCGTTTTTTCCAATAACAGCAACTCTGTCACCTTGCTCAAGAAGAAGAGAGAAATTTTCAATCATAGGAATGTCTGTATAGCTAAAAGAGACGTCTTTAAGTTCGCCCACTTTTTCTCCGGGAAGTTTACGCACCCTGAATTCGAAATCGAGGTTATAAAGAGATTTAAGAGCCTCAAGAGCAGGGATTTTATCGAGCGCTTTTTTTCTAGCTCCGGCTTGAGCAGCTTTTGACGCTTTTGCTCCAAAACGGTCGATAAAAGTTTGTAGGTGTGCTTTCTTTTTATCTTGGTTCATTCGAGTCTTTTCATGAATCTCTTCTTGCGCTGCAATTTGGGTAAAGAAATCTATGCTACTGCCAGTAAGTTTACGAACTTTTTTTCGAATGATTCCAAGTGTATGTGTTGTGATGCTATCCATGAATTCTCGATCATGACAGATAACAATTAGTTCACCTGGCCATTTGCTAAGAATTTTGCTTAAAAAGCGCATGGAGAGAATATCAAGATAGTTTGTAGGTTCATCAAGAAGGAGGCAGTCCGGTTCTGAAAGGAGAAGTTTTGCTAGATTTACCCGTAACTGATAGCCGCCAGATAAGTCTTTTGGTGATTTATCAAATTGTTCTTCATCAAAGCCTAGGCCTAAAAGCATTTTTTCAGCTTTATATACATCGCACTGTTCATCAACCGGAAGTCCTAGGACAGTCTCTTCAAGAACAGTCGGCTCAGTAAAGCGGATGTGCTGTTCTAGCCATCCAATTCGGTAGCCTTTGGCAATCCCAATTGTTCCGCCATCTTGCTTTTCCATTCCCATGAGCAGGCGAAAAAGGGTTGATTTTCCGGAACCATTGCGACCAATTAGACCTGCACGTTCTTTGCGTCCTATGGAAAATGAGACATTCTCAAGTAGAGAGATACCATTATAAGATAAAGATATGTTTTCAAGCTGAATCATGACAGGCTATGATATCCTAAGTGCCGCTATTTTGGCATCTACAATTTCTTTAATTTGTACATTTGTTCGAAATAGAGTCTCTCGATTAACATTAGCTATATCAATTGTGGATGCAATCGTAGTTGCTTCGGCTATTTCAGCATCAGAAAAACGAATCCCTTCTGGAAACTTACTCGATTTCAAAGTGTGATCAAGAAGGAATTTTGAGAGCAATGCTCTTAAAGAGAGGTCGTCATAATCGGCAAAGGTCTCTTTAAATTGTAAATCGACAGCTTTTTCTATAAAAGGAGCAAGTTCGATATTGCGATAGAGGCTTCTAGGCTTTGTTCCTGTAGGTAGATTTGATATAATAGTAGCTATCTGCTCGCGGTCTTCAGCTGATAGAAGCTTCATAGGTATAGTGTCTAGTTGAGTTGCAATATTTGAGGCCATCTCTTTGTGTGCATTTAATAATTCACCGCGTGAAATGCCTTTATTTGTAGGTTTAAACTCGAAAAAAGCACTATCGATTTTTTCACGCTCATCCATGCGATAGCATTGCACTGTCTCGTTATAAGTGCCTGTTCGGAAAATATTGCTCTTAGCATAGGTTAAAAAGATTTGATGGACTCGTAATTCAAGATAGTTGTCAGTTACTTGAGTTTTGTGGTCTCGATTGATTTTCAGCTGTTTTTTATATTTTTTTCGTATAGCTGTGGGGTTTCTTTCATCTCTAGCCATTATTTTAAGTGCTTGATAAGTTTCAGGTTCATTATCATCGCTATATTTTGGATCGCAATGAAAGTTAGTTGTAATTCTTTCTAATACGTGACTGCTTTTTTCTTGAAGAACAGAGTATCTGGCGTCAATAGGGATGAAGCGGTCTGTTCTGGTATCTCCTAAAATTTTAATTTTATCTGTTACACTTTTTTCTATAGCAAGGGCTTCTTCGTGCTCTTTTGCTTCAGTTTTACAAGGTCTAAAAAATTGGTGGTTAACTATCTTTAAACCAACGCTAATAAGAGCAATCGACATAGGGAGAAACTCAAGTGCAAAAAATGCTGCGCAAGCTATTAAAGCAACGGCGATAGCAAAAAAAGCAACTAGGCTTATAATAGCTAGAACTTCATTTTTAATTATTTGATTTTTATGATAAGAAATCTCTTTAGAAAAATCACTTTTCAATAAAGGGTTATAATTCAAATAAAGATTAGGTTCGACTCCGGTTATTCTTGTAGCGTTCTGTGCCATAATCTCTCCTAGCTGAACCTATATTATAATAAAGGTGTGATATTAAATCTATACAGGATCTAGAAAGAGCGTTATATAAGGTGTTGTAAAGCAATTTTTTGCATTTTAAGATAGAGGCTTTTAAGTCCATGAGCTCTCGTGGGTGAAAGGGCTGCAAAAATATTTAAATCGGAAAGTATAGTGGGTGGATGGGTGATAATAAACTCAGGAGTCTCATTATTGTAGAGGAAGAGTAGTATAGCTGCTAGACCCTTTGAAATAAGAGCATCAGAATCACACTCAAAATGTAAAGTTTTGTTTATGCAGTCAGCGTGAATGTAAAGTTTGCTTTGACACCCTTCAACTAAATTTTGATCTATTTTATGATGAGGATTCATAGGGGAAAGCTTTCGCCCGAGAGAAATAATCAGCTCGTAACGCTCCTCAGCATTTGTGCATGAGGAAAAAATTTTTTTGACTTCGTCCTGTTTATTTGTGCTGTTATTCATTTTTTCTTTAAGAATAATAAGCGGTTTACTATTATGGATCAACAGAATTGATAAGGATACAGGAAACTAAGAGATATGTCGAAAAAAGAAGATATGATGGAGTTGGAAGGGGTTGTAAAAGATCTTTTACCAAATATGACGTTTGTAGTGCAGTTGACTAATGGCGTCAATATTAATGCCCATCTCTGCGGGAAAATGCGTATGAGAAATATTCGGGTGCTTGTAGGGGATAAAGTGACAGTAGAGATGTCATCATATGATTTAACTAAGGGAAGAATCACATATCGACAAAAATGATCATTTTTCGAGAATGTTTCTTGCTTTTTTTTTGAAATAAGGATATGCTCTTGGGCATTCTTTGTTTTAGGAGATAAGATTTAATTTGTTATTATAAACAGGAACGAAATAGTTGCTCAGCCCAGGTAGCTCAGAGGTAGAGCACTTGCATGGTAAGCAAGGGGTCGCAGGTTCGATTCCTGTTTTGGGCAAGAAAAGAAATATTTTAAGGTCTATCGGAGGGATTTCTAAATGGCAAAAGAAGTGTTTAAAAGGGATAAACCCCATGTTAATATCGGTACCATTGGCCACGTTGACCATGGTAAAACTAGCTTAACAGCTGCTATTACTAAAGTATTAGCGAAGAAAGGCGGAGCAAAATTTAGAGCATATGATTCTATTGACAATGCGCCTGAAGAAAAGGCTCGTGGAATTACGATCAATGCTAGCCATGTTGAATATGAAACGGCTAATCGCCACTATGCGCACGTCGACTGTCCCGGACACGCCGACTATGTTAAAAACATGATTACAGGTGCTGCTCAAATGGACGGAGCTATCCTTGTGGTTGCTGCAACCGATGGTGCGATGCCTCAAACAAAAGAGCATATTCTTCTTGCGAAACAAGTTGGTGTTCCTGCGATTGTTGTTTTCATCAACAAATGTGATATGATTGCTAAAGGTGATGAAGAGCTTCTTGATCTAGTTGAGATGGAAATTGCTGAGCTTTTAGAGATTCAAGGCTATAAGAATGTGAAAATTGTTAAAGGTTCAGCTCTTAAGGCGCTTGAAGGTGATCCTGTGTGGGAAAAACAAATCGAAGAGCTTATGGAAGCAGTTGATGCGACCATTCCAACTCCGGTGCGTGAAGTAGACAAGCCTTTCCTTATGCCTATTGAGGACGTGTTCTCAATTTCAGGACGTGGAACTGTTGCTACAGGTAGGATTGAGCGAGGAATCATTAAAGTTGGTGATAAAGCTGAGCTTGTTGGATTAAGAGCTACGAAAGATGCGGTTATTACCGGTGTTGAAATGTTTAATAAAACATTGGATGAAGGTAGAGCTGGAGAAAACGTAGGTATTCTTCTTCGTGGTGTTGAGAAAAATGATATCGAGAGAGGGATGGTTCTTTCTGCTCCTGGTGCATGTAAGCCTCACACTAAATTTGAAGCTGAAGTTTATATCTTAACAAAAGAAGAAGGCGGAAGACATAAGCCTTTCTTTGACGGATACCGTCCTCAGTTCTATTTTAGAACAACTGACGTTACTGGAACGCTTCACCTTCCTGCGGGAACTGAAATGGTGATGCCTGGTGATAACATCCGCATTAGCGGAGAGCTTATCGCTCCTGTTGCGATGGAAGAAGGAATGCGTTTTGCAATTCGTGAAGGCGGCCGTACTATTGGTGCTGGAACAGTAGCAAAGATTGTACTTTAGTAGACATTTGAGAAGGGGGAGTGATCTCCCTTCTCAAAAACTTACACGGGTGTGTAGCTCAGTTGGTAGAGCGACGGTCTCCAAAGCCGTAGGTCGGGGGTTCGAAGCCCTCCGCACTCGCATAACGAATAGGTAGTAAAGTGAAAGAAGAGACAATCACTCTAGTTCAGGAGACAAAAAGTCAAATGAGAAGAGACTACGTTAAAGAACTCAAAGAAGAATTGAAAAGGGTATCTTGGACGTCAAAAGATGAACTTTTTCATTCTACAAAAATTGTTGTGGGATCGACGTTCGTCTTTGGGTTTGGTGTTTATTTGGTCGATTTAGTGATACAGGGAAGTTTAAACGGTTTACATGCTTTAGTTTTTAAAGTGATAGGTTGAATCAATGAATCATAAGTGGTACATTCTACAAGTCTTATCCAATCGTGAGAAGAAGGTTAAGCGGACTATAGAAGAAAATCTTGATCATATGGGTATGAGGGATTTTATTCAGGAAATCCTATTACCTACAGAGAACGTTCTCGATGTGAAGAAGGGAGATCAAAAGGTTCAAGAGAAATTGATTTGGCCCGGATATCTTTTGGTAAAGATGATTTTAAGTGACGAAAGTTGGCATTACATAAAAGAAATTAATGGTGTTGTCGATTTTTTAGGTGGGGGTGCGCCGACTCCTCTATCTGATCAAGAAGTTGAAGACATACTCAAGGATTTAAGGAAGAAGAAAGATGAGGTTGTTCATAAACACGATATTCGTATAGGTGATGCTGTTAAAATTATTGATGGCGTCTTTATTAATTTCGCGGGAACAGTAACTGAAGTTTTCCCTGATAAGGGTAGATTAAGTGTCCTTGTCTCTATTTTTGGTCGAGATACACGAGTTGACGACCTTGAATTCTGGCAAGTTGAAAAAAATGCAGTTGAATAAGGACATACGATGGCTAAGAAAAAGGTTTTAAAATTAATTAAGCTACAGATCACAGCGGGAAAGGCGAATCCTGCGCCACCGATTGGCCCTGCTCTTGGATCTGCTGGCGTTAACATTATGGCGTTTTGCAAAGAGTTTAACGCTAAAACTCAAGGTGGAACTGATATTCTACCAACAGTTATTACTGTGTATGTGGATAAATCATTCACTTTTATCACAAAGCAGCCTCCGGTTGCTGAAATGATTAAAAAAGAAGCTGGAATAACTAAAGGTTCTAAAGTTGCTAACCGTGATAAAGTTGGAAAGTTAACTAAAGAGCAAGTTATGAATATTATCAGAAGAAAAAAGCCGGATCTTCGTTTACGAGCAGGCAATGAAGAGGCAGCGTTCAGATTAATTGCAGGAACTGCTAGATCTATGGGTGTAGAGGTTGAAGTATGAAATATAAAGGTAAAAGATTAAGAGATTCAGTAAGTAAAATAGATCTTATGCGCAAGTATTCGGTTAAAGAAGCGATTGAAGTTTTAAAGCAAGTTCCTTTGACCAAATTTGATCAAACGATGGAACTTTCTTTATCTTTAAATGTTGATCCAAAAAAAGCGGACCAACAGGTTAGAGGAACAGTTAGCTTACCTCATGGTACTGGAAAGAAATCAGTTATTCTGGTTTTTGCTAAGGGTGATAAAGAGAAGGAAGCTAAAGAGGCTGGAGCCGAGTATATCGGAGCGGAAGATTTAGCTGACAAGATCGCTGCTGGTTGGGTAGATTTTACTGATGTTGTTGCAACGCCTGATATGATGAGGCTTGTAGGTAAACTTGGTAAAGTTCTAGGGCCTAGAGGTCTTATGCCAACTCCAAAAGCTGGGACAGTAACAAACGACGTTGCTACAGCAATTCGAGACATTAAAGCAGGAAAGATTGAATTTAAAGTAGATAAAAATGGTAATTTAAACACCTTTTTTGGTAAAATCTCTTTCTCGCTTGATCACTTGATGGCAAATTTAACTTCTTTGCTTGAGGCAATTAGTAAAGTTCGTCCAGTAAGTGTTAAGGGAAGTTTTATTAAATCAATTGCTATGTCAAGCACAATGGGGCCAGGACTAGAAATTGAGTATCATGTTGTGCAAGCAGGATAAGGTATGTTAGCGGAAAAAGAACTATTTCTAGAAGAAGTTAAAGCCAAAATAGACCCGTCTTTCGGTTTTATTTTAGCTAGCTATCGTGGTATTAATGCAAATGCTTTCGCAGGGTTTCGAAATAGATTGGTAGAAGCCGGTGGAGATTTTTTTGTTATTAAAAAGAGAGTTTTTATAAAAGCAGCTAAAGATTTAAACTTGGAGTACAAGGTTAAGGATTTAGGCGGCCATGTTGGTCTTGCTTTTGCAAAAGAAAATTTTGTTGCATTGACTAAAGCGCTTTATGCCTTTAAAAACGAACATGCTGAGACTTTAAGTGTCATAGGTGGACGTTTTGAAGGAAAAAAATGCTCTATGGAAGATGTCGAATTAATTTCTAAATTGCCGTCACAAAATGAGATGCGCGCGCAATTCTTGGGATTATTAGTAGCGCCAATGACGCAGACACTGGGAGCGATCCAAGCTGTGCTAAGCAGCGTCGTTTATTGCTTGGATAACAAGGCTAATAAAGAATAAATTTAAACTAAAAGAGGTAAAACCGTGAGTCAACAACTTGATCAGATTGTAGAAACATTAAGCCAACTTACCGTGCTTGATCTAGCTAATTTAAAGAAAATGTTAGAAGATAAGTGGGGCGTGCAAGCAGTTGCAGCGTCAGTTGCTATGCCTATGGCAGCAGCATCGGCAGCTCCAGCGGCTGAAGAGTCAACAGAATTTAACGTTTACTTAAAAGAAGTACCAGCAGATAAGAAGATTGGTGTAATTAAAGCTGTGCGTGAAGTAACAGGTCTTGGACTTGGTGAAGCTAAAGCGTTTGTAGAAGCTGCAGATGCAACTAAGCCAGTAAAAGAAAAAATTAAAAAAGCTGAAGCTGACGAGCTTAAAAAGAAACTTGAAGATGCTGGAGCAAAAGTAGAAGTAAAAGGTGTTTAAGACATCTTTGTCTTCGGTTTTAAAAATAGAGCAGGAAGTTCTTTGTAGGAAGGACTTTCTGTTTTTTTGATTTTAAGTTAACAATCTTTGCTTTAGAGGGGACAGTATGTTGAAAAGGCCACCTAATCGGGTGAGTTTCAAGAATCGTGAAGAGATCATCGATCTTCCTAACTTAATCGAAGTTCAGGTTAAGTCGTATAGAGACTTTTTACAAGCGGAAAAATTTACACACGAACGCGAAAATATGGGTATGGAAGAAGTTTTCCGTGAAGTATTTCCTGTTAAAAGTTTTGATGAAAAAATCATACTAGAGTACTTGTCGTACAATTTGGGCGTGCCTAAATATACACCGGAAGAGTGTATCAGACGAGGAATTACTTATAATGCTGCCTTAAAAGCAAAGTTCAGACTAACTGACGAGACAGGTATTAAAGAAGAAGAAGTGTACATGGGCACCCTCCCTCTTATGACTGAGAGAGGAACTTTCGTCATTAATGGTGCAGAAAGAGTAATTGTATCACAACTTCATAGATCTCCCGGCATCTGCTTTGAGCAAGAAAAGCATCTTAAAGGAAATATTCTTTATTCATTCCGTATCATCCCATATAGAGGTAGCTGGTTAGAGGCTGCGTTTGATATTAATGATCTTATCTATGTTTACGTTGACAAGAAAAAGAGAAGGAGAAAAGTTCTTGCAACTTCTTTCATTCGTACTCTTGGGTATTCAACTGATGCTGATATTATTGAAGAGTTTTTTAGTACAAGAAAAATTAAAGTTAAGTCTGACAAAGATTTTGCAAAAATAGTAGGTAAAATTCTTGCTGAAGATGTAGTTGATGAAGAGAATGGAATTGTTTACGGCAAAGCGTCTGAGAAATTAACGACAGCAATGCTTAAGCGGATATTAGATGCCGAGATTCCAATGATCCGAGTTGCTGAAGATGCAGATGAGACAAGTCCTATTATTAGAATGCTTGCGAAAGATCCAACAGACTCTTATGAATCTGCATTGAAAGATGTTTATCGAAAAATGCGTCCGGGCGAGCCTGCAACACTTTCTAATGCTAGATCTCTTATTATGAGGCTCTTTTTTGATCCTAAACGTTATAATTTGGGTAAAGTAGGCCGTTATAAACTAAATAAAAAGCTAGAATTAGAGCTTTCAGATGAAATACTTAATCAAGTAGTTCTTCGTAAGGAAGATATTGTTCAAGCCATTAAGTATGTAATTCGTTTGAGACAGGGTGATGAAAAAGCGCAAATCGATGATATTGATCATCTTGCTAAT
The DNA here is from genome assembly GCA_945870925.1 of Chlamydia trachomatis. GTDB lineage: Bacteria > Chlamydiota > Chlamydiia > Chlamydiales > 2-12-FULL-49-11 > VGMD01. The sequence continues at coordinate 9,205 of CAMBTZ010000026.1, forward strand.
CGTCGTGTTAGATCAGTTGGTGAATTAGTTCAAAACCAATGTCGAATTGGGTTTGTCCGTATGGAAAAAATTATCAAAGAGAGATTAAATCTTTTTGATTTTGCTTCAGATACATTAACTCCAGGTAAAGTGATTTCGGCTAAGGGATTCCAGTCAGTTATTAAGGATTTCTTTGGAAGATCACAGCTCTCTCAATTTATGGATCAAACAAATCCGGTAGCTGAACTTACTCACAAAAGAAGACTCTCTTCTCTAGGGCCTGGTGGCTTAAATAGAGAAAGAGCCGGTTTCGAAGTGCGTGACGTTCATTCTAGCCATTACGGTCGTATTTGTCCTATTGAAACGCCTGAAGGTCCAAACATTGGTCTGATTACATCACTTTCAACTTTTGCTAAAATCAATGAGTTTGGTTTTATCGAAACACCTTATCGTATTGTAAAAGATGGTGTTGTTACTGAAGAAATTGAGTACATGACAGCTGATCAAGAAGAGAAGTGTGTGATTGCTCAGGCATCAGCAATTCTTGATGAATTCAACATGTTTAAAGAAGATGTTACATGGGCTAGATTTAATGCTGAATCTCTTAAGATCGATGCAAGAAGAGTAACTCACATGGATGTCTCTCCTAAACAACTCGTCTCTATTGTAACGGGTCTTATCCCATTCTTAGAGCATGATGATGCTAACAGAGCTCTTATGGGTTCTAACATGCAACGTCAAGCTGTTCCATTACTTAAGACAGACTCGCCAATCGTTGGTACGGGTGTTGAACTTAGGGCTGCGAAAGATTCCGGTGCGGTAATTATCGTAGAGGAAGATGGAGTTGTTGAGTTTGTAGATGGTTTTAAAATAATTATTGCACTCAAGGCAAATCCTCTTCAAAAACAGACCTATGTTTTAAAGAAATTCATGAAGACAAATGCCGGTACTTGCCTCAATCAAACTCCATTAGTAGGAGTGGGTGATGTTGTTAAGGCTGGAGATATTATTGCAGATGGTCCTTCGACAGATCGTGGTGAAGTTGCTCTTGGTAAAAACGTTGTTGTAGCGTTCATGCCTTGGTGTGGTTATAACTACGAAGATGCGATTATCATCTCTGAAAAATTAATTCGTGAAGATTTTTACACTTCAATTTATTTAGAAGAATTTGAATTAACAGCTAGAGATACTAAGCTTGGTAAAGAAGAGATTACAAAGGATATTCCAAACGTTTCAGAAGAGGCTCTTAGAAACCTCGGAGACGATGGGATTATTCGTGTTGGAGCTCATGTAAAGCCAGGTGACATTTTAGTTGGTAAGATTACACCTAAATCAGAAACTGAACTTTCTCCTGAAGAGAGACTCTTAAGAGCCATTTTCGGAGAAAAAGCAGCAGATGTGAAAGATGCTTCTTTAACAGCGCCACCGGGAACGGAAGGTTATGTTATGGATGTGAAAGTGTTTAGTAGACGTGATCGTTTGTCTAAAACAGATGATGAAATGGTTGAGGAGCGCTCTCGTATTCAAGACATTCAAAAGGAATTTAAAGAGAAGGAAGAAGAGCTTCAATTAGAATTGCACGAAAAATTAGGTGCTCTTCTTTTAGATGATGTTGCTCCAGCTTCAATTCTTCATAGAAAAACAGGTAATATTCTGTTAAAAGATGGAGATGAAGTTACGCAAGAACTTCTAGAAATGATTGAGATGGAAAATCTTGAGGATTTGATTATCCCTTCATGTGAAGCTTATGACTCAATGAAAGAAATTCTAATTGACCATAAGAAAGCGTTAGAAGGATTAGAGTCTCAATATAAGTCGGAAACTGAGTTTATACGAAAAGGTGACGTTGAGCTTGAAGCCGGCGTGATTCGTCAAGTAAAAGTCTACGTTGCAACAAAGAGAAAGTTGCAAGTAGGGGATAAAATGGCGGGTCGTCACGGTAACAAAGGGGTTGTTTCAAAACTTGTTCCTGTAGCAGATATGCCTTATCTTGCAGATGGTTCAGCTGTTGAAATTATTTTAAATCCGCTTGGAGTGCCTTCAAGGATGAACCTTGGACAGATGCTCGAGACTCATTTAGGATATGCTGCTAGAAAAACTGGTGTTTATGTTAAGAGCCCAGTGTTTGAAGGCTTCCCTGAAAATGAGATCTGGAATATGTGTGAAAGAGCAGGTCTTCGTAGAGATGGAAAATCTTACTTATACGATGGTAGAACCGGAGAGAGATTCGATAACCCTATCGTTGTTGGTATTATTTACATGCTTAAGTTGTCCCACCTTGTCGATGATAAGATTCATGCTCGTGCTATAGGACCTTACTCACTTGTTACCCAACAGCCACTCGGAGGTAAAGCTCAGATGGGTGGTCAAAGATTTGGGGAGATGGAAGTGTGGGCTCTAGAAGCGTATGGCGCTGCAAATCTTCTTCAAGAAATGTTGACTGTCAAATCAGACGACGTTGCTGGAAGAACGCGGATCTATGAATCGATTGTTAAAGGTGAGAACACGCTTAAAGCGGGTATTCCTGAATCGTTCAACGTGCTTATTAAAGAGATGCAAGGCCTTTGCCTAAACATTACTGCTGAAACAGTTTTAGATGGATAAATTTAAACCGATATTGAGTTGATATCATGAGTGAAAAAAAAGAGAGAATTTGTTTTTTTACCCTGAAATTGCTCAATATCGATTTTAACCCTCTTTGGAGAGTTTAAATGTCAGATATGCAACAACATGAAGAAGAATTCAAAAGCAATTATTTTGAAAGCATCGCTATTCAAATTGCTTCGGATGATGTAATTCGAGATAAATGGTCGCGTGGGGAAATTAAAAAGCCTGAAACGATCAACTATAGAACGTTTAAGCCTGAGAAAGGCGGACTTTTCTGTGAGAAAATTTTTGGTCCTACAAAGGATTGGGAATGTGCTTGCGGAAAATATAAGAAGATTAAGCATAAGGGAATTGTATGCGACCGTTGTGGAGTGGAAGTTACACTGTCTAAAGTTAGACGTGAACGCATGGCTCATATTGATCTAGCAGTTCCTGTTGTCCATATCTGGTTTTTTAAGACGCAGCCATCACGAATCGGAAATATCTTGGGGATGTCTTCAGGAGATTTAGAAAGAGTGATTTACTATGAAGAATATATTGTAGTAGATGCTGGACGGACAAGTCTTGAAAGAAAGCAACTATTAAATGATATTGAATTACGTGAAGCTCAAGAAAAATGGGGTCCTGAAGCTTTTAAAGCTATGATGGGAGGGGAGGCTGTAAAAATCCTTCTTGCAACAGAAGATCTTCAAAGCACTATTGTAGAGTTAAAAGACAAGCTTCGTAAGACAAAATCTATTCAAGCCCGAATGAAGCTTGCTAAAAGACTTAAGATTATTGAAAGTTTTGTAGGCTCAGGAAATAGACCAGAGTGGATGGTTATGTCTGCTGCGCCCGTTATACCGCCAGATCTTAGACCTCTTGTACCGCTTGATGGTGGTAGATTTGCGACTTCTGACCTTAACGATCTTTATCGTCGTGTAATCAATAGAAATAACCGATTAAAAGCTATTTTAAAGCTTAAAACACCTGATGTAATCATACGAAATGAAAAACGTATGTTACAAGAGGCAGTTGATGCTCTTTTTGACAACGGTCGTCATGGCCACCCAGTAATGGGGGCAGGAAACCGTCCTCTGAAGTCACTTTCAGAAATGTTAAAAGGGAAACAAGGTCGATTTAGACAAAATCTTCTTGGTAAGAGGGTCGACTATTCAGGTCGTTCTGTTATTGTTGTGGGACCTGAATTGAAGCTTAATCAGTGCGGTCTTCCTAAGAAGATGGCTCTAGAATTGTTTGAGCCTTTCATTGTGAAGCGTTTGAAAGATCAAGGTTTTGTTTATACAATTAGATCAGCGAAAAAAATGATTCAACGAGCAGATCCACAAGTTTGGGATGTTCTTGAAGAAATTATTAAAGGTCACCCTGTTTTACTTAACCGGGCACCTACACTTCATAGACTAGGGCTTCAAGCTTTTGAACCTGTTCTTATTGAAGGTAAAGCGATCAGGATTCATCCTCTTGTCTGTACAGCGTTTAACGCCGACTTTGATGGTGACCAGATGGCCGTTC
>CAMBTZ010000027.1 GCA_945870925.1 Chlamydia trachomatis
ATTAATTGAACCTAACCCTGAAATTGTATAGGTACCACCTGTAAAACTAAGAGTTGCTGCACTACATAGTGCGCCTGTTGTACTAATTGCACCTTGATTCGCTAATGGGAATAAAGCTGTATCAGTAATACCAGGCAGACCACTTGTCCAATTGCCTGCTGTAACCCATAGCCCCGTAACTCCACCATTAGTCCAAGTGGTATCGGCACACAATTGAAGTGTAACCAATCCACATGAAATAACATACAGTCTAAACTTCAAGAGCAATCCTATTTCATTTCAATTGTAATATTGTTAGAAGTTGTCTTTATGATAAATTTTTCAGGAAAATTCATTTTTGCAAATTCGCCAACAATACCTTTACCTGCAGAAACAATTTCATATGATGTTCCTGGTGTATAAGATCCATTTGCAACAACGTTTAGAACAACACCCTCTTTAATTGTATAGAAATCTGAAATAGTCAATGAACCTGTATCAGCTGTTATCTCAATTTCGAGAGTAGAATCTTTACCTTGAGTGCAATCACCAACAATTGTCATTTGGCCCGGCTTTAATAGACCTAAATTGATGAGATCAGAAGCAATTGTACCACTTCCTTGAAGAGTTGCCCCTTTTTTTATTAAAGTTGAAGAGGAGATTAATCCCGATAAGTCAAGAGTACCTTCTGTAATAATTGTAGGGCCTGTATATGAGTGAGCCCGTGTTAGAAAAAGAGTCCCCTTTCCTTTCTTAGTAAGACCGCCTGCACCTGAAATTGAGCCATTATAAACAGAATCGGTACCGTCTCCAAGAATCAAAGTTCCCTTACCAAGAGTAACATTACCACCAAGCATCCCTCCACCTGTTAAAGAAGGAATTGTGTTTGTATAACCATTAAGATTAAGTTCTGCACACTCTTTATTTGCTAGAAGGATAATTGAACTTTTTGAAAAAGCATTAACAGCACCTGCTTGAAGAGTTCCGGATTCAATTAGCGTAACTCCACTATAAGTAGAATTCAAACCTGATAAAGTCAATGCACCAATTCCAACTTTTACTAACCTACCACTTCCGAAAATAGCTCCCGAGTAAGTCGTATTACTATCATCGCCAACAGTTAACACACCACTATCAAGCAAAATATTACCACCAAGTTTGCCGCCACCTTCTAAACTTGCAATCGTATTATCAAAACTATTCAAGTCAAAAACAACACCGGAAGTATTTGCTATAAACACTTTTGAACTTGGAGAAAAACTATTCACAGCCCCGGCTTTTAACACCCCGCTTTGAACATTAGTCATACCTTCATACGAATTTGCTCCAAAAAGAGTGAGCGTCGCCTCCCCCTGTTTTGTAATGCCACCATCCCCTGATATAGTTCCCGAAATTGTAATGTCACCATTGGCCATTATATTAATGTTTTTTTCCACACCAATTGCAGATTTAATTTCCACATTACCAACAGCCGTGATCGAATCTAAAATATTTAACTGCCCAGACATCAATGTGTAACGATATTCACTATTAAAATTTAATGCAGCTAAATCAAACGTCCCATCAACTGTAATTGTTACAGGCTTAGTAATTTTAAACGCAGGAAATGTCGCAATATCCCCTCTACCCTTTGGATAGTCAGTATTTAATCCGGAAACCGGAATCCAATTCTTCTCCCTTGTCCAACTTCCATTTCCATCCACATTCCAAGACGCAGAACCCCCAAATAAACCCACCTGAGCCAAACTCAAAATCCCATAACCCATAGCCTGAATTCTATTTCTCAAAAAATACCCCCAACAAAACTTTTCATATCATAAAAGCAAGATACAAAAAAAAACATAACTGTATACACATATTTTTTGACGGTTTTGAGGGTCAGACCTGCAAGGTTGCAAGTTGAGCTCAACTTATGAGTTAAATTTAGGCTCAACTTGCAACCTTGCAGGTCTGACCCTCATTGGTTTTGGAGGAAAAGGGAGGGGAGGGAGTCGATGAGGTCGGAGGCGATCATGGAGAATTCGGATTTGGTCTCTTTGGCTTTGTCACCGGCGAGGGCGTGAAAGGTGGTGCCGAGGATGGCGGCTTCTCTAAGGTCTTTGCCTTGAGCAAGAAAGGAGGCAATAATTCCAGCAAGAGCATCGCCCATTCCGCCTGATGCCATCCCTTTATTTCCAAACGGGATAATAATTTTTGGATGTGAGGGGGAAATTACAGTTGTTGGAGCCCCCTTAAATACGATAACGACATCATGAAATTTGGCAAACTCTTCGGTTAGCTTAATCACTTCAAGATCAGAAACTTGATCATCTATGTTAAGTAATTTTCTAAGCTCTCCTTTATGTGGTGTCAAAATGGCATTTTTTACGCCACCTTCAAAGAAAAAAAGAGCGTCGCCATCAATTACAATCGGACATTTTGCTTCCTTATAGATTTTACTCAAGATCATTGGTATATTTTCAGATCTACCTAATCCAGGGCCAACAAGTATCGCTTTTGATCTAGAAAGTTCTTCTAGGATTTTATCCATTTTATCTAAAGTATAGGCATGTCTTACTACTTCAGGAGGTGATACTGAAAGTTCCTGCTCCATTCCGACCGGATGACAAAGCCTTACCATTCCGGCACCACTTCTTAATGCAGCCTTCGAAGCAAGGATTGCCGCACCCGGCATTCCAAGTGATCCTGCTAAAATAACAACCTGCCCAACTGCATATTTATTTACGGTCCGTTTTCGAAAAGGGAGATTACGCGTGATAATTTCAGAATTTACAATAAATCCGAATGGTTGAATTTCCTCTATATAATGTTGTGACAATCCAAATTGAACTCCGTGCAACTCCCCTACATGCTCAAACCCTTGATTATAAAGATGCCCGACTTTTAAAAACCCAACATAGGCAGTAAGACTTGCCATAACTGCGACATCTTCAACAATCCCACTATCTCCTGACACGCCGGAAGGAATATCAATTGCAATCACTGAATTATTTGATAAATTCAATTTATGAATCACATCTCTAATTAAATCAATTACCCTTCCTTTAAATCCGGTTCCCAAAATTCCGTCTAAAACTAAAACTCCCTCATCAAAAATCACCTGATCGACTGAATCAACCTGCAGAACCTCTCCTCCCTTATCTTTAAATGACTTAAACTGCATCTTGCAAAGATCCGAACAGTTTTCTAAAGGAAATAACTGGAATGCTTTTACCTGAAATTCATTATCAAGAAGTTTTGCTGCAACAGCATAGGTGTCACCTGCATTATTCCCTTTACCACAGATCAAGGTCACAACATTTGGCAAATTCTTTTCTTGAATATAATTTAATACGACTTCATAAATCCCATCAGCTGCAGCCAGCATGTACTCTGCAGTCGTGCCATCTCCAGCTTTTACCGCCACATCTTCAATCCTAGCCATCTCAGCTGCATACACAACCTTCTGACCCTCAACTGCTATCGGAAAACTTTTACCATTCATAAGACTCACCCCTCTCATCTCACTAGAGCAATCGTCTCAATTATAATAAAGAGAGAACTTAAATTTTAGATGCAAGTGCGAAATAAAAAAAATATTTAGTCAGATCTTCGAGCTTCGTATTATATTCAGGACCGCCTAATACTCCATCACAAACAATTTCTCTAGCTCTGGCAATTTCCCTAAATCTGCCTTTCCATCGAACGTCAGAAAGGGTTAAATCAAATAGTTCAAGACACCTGGTAAAAGCATTTTCAAATCTCTCTTGATTATTTTTTGCTCGAATCATACGCGTGACCTCGCTACCTATATTACCCAATTGCTCAGAAAGAGAGAGCAGATACCATCTACCCGCTGCAAGAGATTCGTGCTGGGCCATTTTATCTTACCAATTGATTTACAATTTTAATAATTTCATTTCTAATATTTACATCAAGAACATCGCAAGAACGATTACCATGAGAGGGCCTTAAATTAATCATAGAATCAAATTCAATAAAATCGGCTTCTAAACTATCAGGATACAAATTTATACCCCATAAATTTTCTTGGCTAGAACCTTGATTTAACAAAAATCCTTCTTCATCTGAATGTAATTCGCCACCAATAACCATAATTTTTTGTTTAACATCTACTACAACTTTAACTAAATCACCAAATCGTTCTTTTGCTAATTCAGCAAGATGCTTTTTAGTAATAGTTGCTACAATAAGTTGCATGGGCATAAAAGGCAACTCCATCAATAGTTTTATTCTACTATGCAAGGCTCTTTACTAATAGCTAAAAGCATCTCTTGGAAGGCATCTTTAGGATTTTGATTTTGATAGATGATACGATACATAGCATCAATGATAGGGAGATCCAGATTGTGATCTTTAGCAATATTATATGCTGAAAGAACCGTGTATTCCCCTTCTACTACCATACCGATCTTCTCTTTTGCAAGAATGGCGGTTCCCCCTTGTCCAAGGAGTGTGCCAAATGTAAAATTTCGACTTAAATTCGAAACGCCCGTAACGATAAGATCTCCGATTCCGGAAAGGCCGTAACAAGTCTCTTGTTTGCCCCCTTTAACTTTTGCAATTTCACACATCTCTTTAAGTCCTTGTGTGATAATCAAGGCTTTTGTATTAAATCCATATTCAAGGCCTTCAGCTAATCCAGAAGCAATCGCAATTACGTTTTTTACTGAACCGCCAACTGCGACACCTAGAACATCCTGACTTAAAGAAATATGGAAATTTGGAGACTCAAAAACTTCTCGAATGATCTCAGCTACTTCCATATTTACACTCGCGCCGATAGCTGCTGTAGGCTGATTAAACATCACCTCTTTTGCAAGTGTGGGTCCGCTCATACAACCGATGAGCTCTTTTTGATTAAAAATTTCATAGGCAACCTCAACAAGAAGTTTTCCACTCTCTTGCTCGATCCCTTTTGATGTAATAATGAAAGGTACAGACAATGATTTTAAAGCTTCACAAACAGGTCTAAATCCTTTTGCCGTGACACATTCTACAATCACGTCGCACTCTAAAATCTCTTTTAAGTCCCTTGTATAGGTGATGGTTTCATCAATAGGAAAATCTTTAAATTTAGGGTGTTTTGAATGCTCCTCTAAATGCGCAAGCACATCGTGTTCAATAGACCACAAAACAAGTTCATGCCCGTTTCTTGCTATCAAATTGGCAAGGGTAATACCCCAAGCGCCGCTACCTAGAAATCCTACTTTCATTTGATCACCTCACGCGTTATATTGTACTACATCTTCCTTTGTTTTTATAGGGGCAAAGGCTGTTTTTCGATCTTTCAAAATAATTTTATATGTTTTTGCTTCTGAAAAGGCATCAAAAACAAATTTTTCAAAATGTTTTACCCCATTTCTAACCACATGATGCCATGGTAAGTCAACCTTAGCAGCGATCACAAAAAATTCCTTACTGCATGAAAAAATGCCACTATACCCTAAATTCCAACCATTTTTCCCCTCATCAGGAATCTCGGAATATTCACATATATATAGTGCGCTATCTTTTTCCATTAAAACACCTAAATTCTCCTCCCCTGCCGTTTTTTCAATCGCCATAACCGCAAGCTCAGAATCTCCAAGAGGTAAAGGCTCTGCTAATGGATTGTCAATCGGAATTACCCTTATCTCTTCAATATCATTCCATTTTTCCCAAAGTGGTGACCCATAAAATGTACTAAATAGAGCTCCATTACCTTCAGGCGTCTCTTCATAAACAGGCCCAAGCCTTGGCAAACACCTCTCCTGAAAAAGATCTACGTGAAAAAAGCCCTTCCTCTCTAGAAATGCTTTAGTCTCTAAATATGTTGCAGGCGAAGTCATGATCGCACATCTACCCTTGATTTTTTCTATGAGAATTTCATACAAACTTTTACCATTAATTTCAAAACACCCTTTTGGCCCGGAAAACCCAAGCCTTCTTCCCATTCCGGCAGCCATAATAATAACACCGAATTTTCTATCTGATCTCGGAATTTCGGTTGCATATTTAGGTTCTCTGGCACCCTTAAATGAAATCTTCTCAAGTCTTTGATTGATCGCTTTTGTTAAAAGAGCCCTTTTCATCTCTCTGACAACTTCTAATGGCTCGATCTGCTTCATACACTTAAAATCAATTGGACAAACCCTTTTATAACAAGGGGAACACCAAACTGCTCTATAGATCACTTTTCCCGATTTATAAGGACCTGTTGTGTACGGATTTGTCGATCCAAAGATCGCTACAAGCGGAACTTGCAAGCTTGCTGCAATATGCATAGGACCTGAATCATTTGTTAAAAACACATCCAATCTACCAATTTCCTGAACAAGCTCTTTTAAAGTAGTCTTCCCCGCTAAATTTGTAACTTGGCCATTAAATCCCCGGCAAACAGTATCAACTAAAGGCTTAGTTATTCTATCACCAAAGACAACCACTTCACAATTCGGTACATCTTCAATCAATTTAGTAATTACTTCACGAAATCTTTCAGGCGGCCAGCATTTAGCGCTCCCATATGCCGCACCCGGATTAATTCCAAAAATCGTCTTCCCAATTTTTCTCCTATTAGGCGCAATAAATATTCTAGGCTCTGAGGCCGATTGCGAACCAATTAATTGCTTGTAAGTCATAACAAGATGTTGCTTTTCCTTATTAAGTGGAAATGGAACATTTTGAGTCAGTAAAAAAAAGCGCGATCGCTTATAAAAACCGATCCTCTTTTTAACGTTGCCCATCCAAAAATGAAAAGCCGATGAGAAAGAATTTGTAAGAAGAATTCCAAGATCATACCGCTCCCCTCTTAGCTTTCCAATTAAACCTTCCGGAAAAAATCTCTTTTTTCGTGAAAATGAAATCACATTATTTATAAAAGGATTGCTCTCTAATAACCCGCCTAAATTCTCACAACAAAGAACATCAATTTTTGCTTCAGGATAAAACTCTCGCAAATCCTCTAAAACAGGCGTTGCCATCACAAAATCACCAATCCAATTAGGCATTCTAACTACGATTTTCATCCCACTAAAATAGATGAAACTTAGTTTTATTAGAATGAATAAAAAATTACTGACTCCTCTAGAAACTCCACTAAACCCTTAAAAAAATTTTCAAAACAACCCTCTTATTGATTCGTTGGAACTGTATTAAAACAGCTAGCTACACTAAGTAATGTTAACGTAGATATGTGAGCGTATGCTACATTTGGATTAGCGGACCAATGAGATGCATAAAGCGCATCTTCTAATTTCGTCATAATGCAATTTATTGTTTGCAAAGCAATTAGGTAATTACTAACGCTCGCTTCATTTATGATCCCTGTAACGACTTTAGTTAAATTATACGTTGCGGAATTTACCCCCCCCACATAATGCATCATACACACCAGTATAGAACGGTCCTTGACTTGAATTATCATTTAATTCCATTTTATTTCTCCCTTATTTATATATAAACTATTTTATGCACCTCCGTATAAAACCACAACACATTAATAGTTAGTGTAATACGAAACACCGAGTGAGGCTTAATTATTTGATATTTGGGTTTGTCTCCCCTTATTCATAACTAACAATTTTAGTATGAGACAAAAAGTACGTTATGTATAATTAACTCTAATTTTTTTATTTAAGGGAATTGATTTTTATGAGCACTACTTCATTTGAACTTCAATTAACGGGCCGTTCGCAAACAGCTCTAAGTGATCTTCTTTCTAAGAAAGATTTTAACTTTCAAAAAATAACAACCGCTGGAAAGAGTTACTCCATCGATTTTAAAATAATCAATCTATTTAAAAAAATAGTAACATCTTATAATAAGACCTATACAGAATATTCATCTTCGGGGTCATTTCTTAAATCTGATATTTCAGCTAAAATATATTTAACGGGCGGAAGCGCAACAGATCTTACTTCAGCTATGTTATTAGATGGAGAACCCCTACAAGTTGGCGGTGATTTAGATTTTAAAATTGATTTTGAAAAATACCCTTTAATCAATCGGGTATATGCCGAACCCCTAAAAGAGTTTTATGTCACTGTTTTTTGCAATGCAATTAAAGAGTTGTTCATAGAGAGCGGACAAACAGCTCCAACAGATAGCGAAATTAAATCGTATTTCTTTCAAAAATTAAAACTATTTGATGATTCATCAGCATTCCTAGTGAATTTCGGAGGAATTGACTTCTCTTTCCCAACTTCATCTTTAACCAAATCTAGATGTTATACCTTTAATCATGAAGCTCTCTTTGTGTACCTTAAAGATATTTCACTTACCAGATCATCCCTAAATGATTTTGTTGTCAAATCAGCAGCAGGAGATACTAAAGAGACAATCCAGGAGATAATTACTAATAAAGTCATCCATATTAAAGAAGCTGCAGAAATACAATATAACGGTTTTGAACGTTTAGCCTATTCCATGACGAAAGGATGGTCTATACACGATCCTGAGCAAGTAAAAATATTGATTAGGGATTTTGGAAAAAGAGACCTTTCCAGACTTTCTAATTTACTTGAAGCAAAAAAAGAAAAAGGGGCCGAGTTTTTGCTAAATATGGTCCTAAACGCTTACCAACTTTGTTCCCTTGATGCAACTAACCAAAGAGACTTAGAGGATAAATTTAATAAAAATTGGGCAACATTTAGTCGGTTTTTCTCTCCTGATGTTCAGACTGCTCTAAATCATTTTAAATCTATTGGCTCATTTTTTAAATATTATCAGGTTATGGCTCATTTCTATTCACCTCAAGCAAGATCACCCCTTACAACCCATCTAGAAACATCTTATCGGAGGGTAGGTCAGGATACAAAAGGATATCTTTTTCTCCCTAATTTACACCTACCAGAAGCTCTAGCTCTTCGTTGCGATTTTGATGATTCATTATTTAGCCACTTTGAAACTGAATTTACAAGTGTTACTCACGACGAAAAACTTACGGCATATTTTTGCATAAGAGCATTATCAGAAAGAGAGGATATTTTTCACTTACTCCCTGTTCTATTAAAGGTTATTTCAAACAACTTTAAATTACCATGTTTTATAGAAACTAAAAAACGTGTTTTAAAATCACTTAAAGCTCGAGACGACCATTCTCCTTTTCTCTCTCACTTCACAAAAGATCAAAAATATTTATGGACAGCTCCGATCCGAATTGGAATTGATCGTGGAATATCTGATGCTTCAGTTCTAGACTATTTAAATGAGACAGTCAAGAGCCACCCGGAAATAAAACAACTTTTCTTAAAAGGCTTTACAGATCATTCAAACTTATTTTGTCAAAAAGATTACTTCTTAATTCTAGAAACTCTTTTAGAACCCTCAACATCAGTTCCCATAGAAGTTTTAGATTCATTTAAAGATTTAGCTCCCGAGACACTTACTAACTTAAATATCTCTCTTTGGCTTCCTAAAATTGAAACCACTATTGCTGAAGGGGATTTTCTAACAAACACCTTTCTAAAAGAATTCTTTTTAAAAACAGAAGCTTTCAATCCTCTATTTTCAAAATGGATCTCCAAATTACTAACAGATACAGAATCATTAACTTACATTGCCCTGCTATGTAATAATGAAAGCTTTATCGAGAAAATCGCTTGTTCAAAATTGAGTAAAGCCATTCGAGAGACACTTTTAGCTGCTAAGCAAGAGAATATATTTCCAAAAAAACAGGCACAAACTTGGCTAAATATTCTTGCTCTATCTGAAAGCAAAAAAGTTGATAATTTAAACGCCTTGATATTTTGCGCAAATTATTTAGAGAGCGGTGCATTTTGTAAATTTGTCACCACCTATTATGAACGATTAAAAGCGTTTAGTGATGAGAAAATAATTAGAAACGATAAAATAAATTATACGTTTTATCAATTTTGTCTGAGTGTACTGGCAAATGAACATACACTTTCAGGACTTACCCCATTAATTAGTAATTGCAAAACTTACAAATCTCTATACGCAACACTTGATGATTTACTTAAGGACCCCAAGAAGAAATTTGAAGAGATCAAAATAAGAATTGAGAATCAAACAAGCCCACTAACAGATGAACAAATTCATTTGTTTATAAATAAATTTTCTCCTACTGAGGATGTAATAAATTTTATTAGCAGTCAATTAACTCCTGATCGTTATTTGCTTAGAGAAGAAATCTTTAGAGTTTGGCTTTCTAAAACGCCTAAAGAAGAAAAAGGAGCTCTCCTTCAAAAATATATCTGCTCTAATACCTCTTTGTCTCTTTTAGAAAAATTGATTCCTGAATGGATAGACTCCTTTAAAACAAAAGGTGCTTTTCAGCCCGATTTAGCTCTGTCTACAAAGTTGTGTAATCAAATATGCATACTTGATAAAGAGCGACTTAAGCAATTGTTTTTACATTACGGAAGTATTATAATCCAAGCATTTGCACTAGGACATGCTGATCAAGAATTTACTTCTATTTACTTAAACTTACTTAACACAGCTCCTATCGAGGTTAAAAATAAATATTTAACCACACTCTATGAAAAATTTTCCTACTTTTCATTTAATATTCAACATGCAATCTTATTTTATAAAGCATCTACAGATGAATATCCTATCGAAGATAAATCACTCACTTTATACAACAAACTCTTAAGCAGCATCGATGCAAAAAAAACAGATAAAGATGCAATTGTTAAATTAATATCCCCACTAAAATGCAAAATACTAGAAGATATCGAAACTCTATCTGTTGTTAAAACAGAATTTTTGCTCACATATTTCTCATTTCTAGACTTGGATATAGACTTAGATAAAAATCGTGATGAATTTAGTGCTGATTTTGTAACTTTTTTATGCAAACACCTTACAACTATACGATCAATATCCCCTGAAATTAGAAAAAAAATAGAATCCCTATTTCATTTATGTCCACTTGTACTCACTAATACTTTGAATTTGCAGTTTATCCAATATCTTTTAAATAAAAAAACACTGGATTCGACTTCAGTTTCATTTATAACCAATCATATAAATTCGTGCACAAATGAAGCTGAATTTACAGAAATCCTTTCTATTATAGACACAAAAAGACCACAATTTGAAGCATCTATTATATTGAAGATTTTAGAGCTCGGATTTTTTGATCATATGCTTGCGTTAAATCTAGACGAAGTAAAAAACTTCACTCCAATCTTGGAATTTTATACTCAATATATAAATAAACTAACAATAGAGTCTGACCAACAAATAGCACTTAAATTTCTAACAAAACTTTTTACTCTATCAATTACTAACTCTTCAAAAATTCAATTATTAAAAGATGTATTATTAAAAAAATGTGCTGAAATGTCGATTGCCTTCACTCCTGATTCTGATTATGCAATTTTTACTTTATTGATTTTTACCCTACTCAAACTCTATGCAGTTAAATCTGATGCACCTTCAGATCTAGAAAAACTACCCATATTTATTTGCTTACTAAATAAAAATATAAGAAAATTAGCATCCGGTAGTCGATTAGAAAAGCAAGACCAATTAGAACGTTTTTTAATGACCCTAGATATCTATATAGAATTCATTGCTAAACTAAAACAACGCCCTCTTTCAAAAACTCTTAATGAAAAAATAGACATTTTTAACAAAACTCATCTTTATCTGATCGAAGAAAATTATAAAATTCTCGATGACGACGCAAAAACACTAGTTGCTAATTCATTTATTGATCGAATTAAAGAGGATGATATTTCAAATACATATTATTTCCTAACCAATACTGCCTATGAAACATTAAAATGTATAAACACATTTCATTTTCTGTCGCCATTAAATTACGGAAAAATACTAACTTTTTATAAACATTTTATCACAAAATTTCAGCTTCTAGAAGATGAAGAAAAGCAGCAAATTGTTATAGATTTTATCACTGATTTTACATCTAAAACAATTGAATTCCTAGAAATTGACTCTGTCAACAAGATCCATTTGTGTTCCCTATTTATAGAGTCCATTATAACTTCAAATATTAGAAATCTTCAACCACTTGCTGCTACATTACTTAAATCAAACATTTTAATAAAAAACTTAATAACAGTAGAGCATAAATGGGATTCAGAGTTTATCCATCAGATAATCACCTACTTAAACTCAATTAAAGAATTAACTGAAGAATTTGGAACCCGCGCTACTTCTGAGGTGTCATTATTCGGAGATATCGAAGGAGAAAAAATCCATTTTTCCGTATTAAGAGAATATTTTTTAGTTACTCTTATAAAGAATTGCAAATTAAAAACTTTAGACCTATTTAAAGATAGTGATATCAACTCAATCCTTTATGAATTTATGTTTACAATGAATACTACAACCGGAGGAAGTTCATCTTCATTAGCTGAACAATCTGTAAGAAATTTACTTTTTTATATGACCAA
This sequence comes from Chlamydia trachomatis, assembly GCA_945870925.1. Classification (GTDB taxonomy): domain Bacteria; phylum Chlamydiota; class Chlamydiia; order Chlamydiales; family 2-12-FULL-49-11; genus VGMD01. The sequence goes on from CAMBTZ010000027.1 coordinate 12,351, forward strand.
CGATAAGGAGTTTTTAATTGAAGGTTACCATACAGAAATTGTGACACCTCTTATCGCTAAGCTTAAATACGGATCACCTATTAACATTATTGGAAATTTTATGATGGCAATTAAACCAAGGAAATAAATCCTGTTTTTGTTCTATACTATTTTCCATTTAAAGAGCATTCACTATGTCAGCCATAACACCACAACATCAAGTCCCCCCAAGCTCTGTGGCACAGCCCATATCTTACACCTCGTCAACAACGTTATCAACTGAGGCAATGCAGATCATTAAAATTGCTTTTTACATATTGCCGTTAAGACCTTTAATCAATAAGTTTTATATCAACAACAATGCGGATAGATATAAAATATCTCTAAAGAATCACGAATGTCAGCATTCAATCAGACGAATAAGTGAATCTTCATTTGTCATTACCTTGAATCGAAAAGATTCTAATACAAAACTTGGTGAAGGCTCCTTTAAAGTTGCAAAAACAGCAATTCATGTACTTAAAATATCCGCTTCAAACGCAACAGTTTCATCTACAGCAATAGTTAAGGATAAATGTTCTCAAAGAGCCCTTTTTTTAACGGAAACTTATGAAAGTTTGTCTAATCTTTCTTATGTTGAATGCGTGAAAAAAATAACACATAAAACAAGTAAAGGTAGATACAAACAATTCCACATTGCTAAAAATGCACTTTGTGATGCTCATCATTTACCTGAATTTACACCTAAGCCAAATTTTTCTGGGTATATTAACATTTGCAGAGATGCCGTTCTTGGCTTATCCGAGCTTAATGAAAAGGGATTTATCCATGGTGATCTAAAACCTGCAAATATACTTGTATATTATACAAAAGGAACATCTGTTTTATATTCAGGAAAACTTACCGATCTAAATAGCATTTTAATCCCGGGAACCCCCATAACTGATCAAACTTCTTTCTA
>CAMBTZ010000028.1 GCA_945870925.1 Chlamydia trachomatis
AGCTGGACCCAGGTTGAAGCGGGTGCTGCTATAACGTGGAAGTATCCAAGTTGTATATTGGAAGGGGATGATTCAGTTGGTGAATTTTATTCAGTAGCTTTGACAAACGGGAAGATGCAGGCTGATACCGGTACCAAGATGATACATAAAGGGAAAAGAACAAAGTCGACAATTATTTCAAAAGGGATATCTGCCGATGAGTCACACAATAGCTATAGAGGGCTTGTATACATTGCCGGAAGTGCTGAAGGGTCGAGAAATTATACACAGTGTGATTCGATGCTTGTAGGAAACAAGTGCTCAGCTAATACGTTCCCTTATATTGATGTCCATAATCCTGATAGCAGCATTGAGCACGAAGCTTCTACATCAAAAATGAATGAAGAGCAGCTTTTTTATCTGCAAGCGCGTGGAATATCAAGAGAAGATGCAATCAACCTAATTGTGAATGGATTTTGTAAAGAGGTGATAAAAGAGCTCCCCTTGGAATTTGCAGTAGAAGCGCAAAAATTATTAACCTTAAAACTAGAAGGGTCTGTCGGATAATGTTAGAGATTAAAGAATTGACAGTTGCAGTAGAAGGCAAAACGATTTTGAAGAAATTTTCCCTCCAAATATTGCCTGGTGAGATTCATGCAATTATGGGGCCAAATGGTGCCGGGAAATCGACGCTTGCAAAGGTTTTAGCTGGGCACCCTTTTTATGAAGTATTAAGCGGAAGTATTAAGTTAAATGGAATTGAAATTCTTGAGCTCGATCCTGAAGAGCGGGCAAAACTCGGTCTTTTTATGAGTTTTCAGTATCCTCTTGAAATTAAAGGTATATCCAACTTTGAATTTTTAAAACACGCCTATTCTGCAATTCATGGGGCAAAAATTAGTGATGATGAGTTGAGAGAAATTCTAAAGCCAATATTAGAGAAAATGAAAATCAAAGAACAGTTTTTAGAAAGAGATCTAAATGATGGGTTTTCAGGTGGAGAGAAAAAGCGGAATGAGATTTTGCAGATGCTTGTTTTGAATTCAAAGTGCGCAATTCTTGATGAGACAGATTCCGGGCTTGATATCGATGCATTAAAAATTGTTGGTGAGGGAGTTAATCATTTTATGAATAAAGATAAGATGATAGTTTTGATAACTCACTATCAAAGGCTTTTGAATTATATTCGCCCTCATTTTGTACATGTAATGGTTGATGGAAGAATTGTCGAATCGGGCGGACCCGAGCTTGCTTTGCAGCTTGAAGAAAGAGGGTATGAGGCATGTTCCAAGAGCGAATAGAGTCATTATATAAAGTGCTCACTCCTAAAATTGCTTTCCCTGATCGCAATGTGGAAGCTTATCGAAAAATTCCATTACAATTAGTTGCTAAATACCCCTTCACTAATAAAGGGGGAGAGTATTTAGATATTACTCAGATACCTAAACAGATTATTGCCCTTCCAATGAAAGAGGCAAAAAAAACCTACGCCCTCTTTATTGAAAATCGGACAAAGGAGAGGCTAAGATTTGAAAAGGATTACTTTGCAGCCCTTTCTGATTTAGTTAAAGATGATGGGTTTTTTATCTATATTCCGCCAGGAACTGTAGTAGAAGATCCAATACCACTTCACTTTAGTTTCGAAGGTGAATTCTCTCATTATACACCGCATATTCAAGTTTTTGTAGGAAGAGGTGCAAGTGTTAAATTTGCGTTGAAGCCTTCATTTAAACAATTTGAATCGGGAATGATCAATGGTATTGTCGATATCTATTTAGATCGTAATGCTAATTGCCAATGGGTCGATGAAGCTATTTTACCTGAGTCTGCACTCTATATCAATTCTGTTCGTGCAACTCTTAAAAGGGGAAGTAAATTAGAGATTTGGTCTCTTTCCAAAGGTTCCCATTTTTTTAAACAAGATTTTCGTGCAGAGCTTTTAGAAGAGGAATCGGAAGTTGTTTTAAAAGGTGCCGTTTTACTTTCAAAGAAAAATGTATCCCATACCCAAATACTTATAGAACATAAAGCGCCGAATTGTCGATCAAGGCAACATTTTAAAGCGGTTATGAAAGATCAGAGTAGTTCTACATTTGAAGGAAAAATCTATGTCGAACCCGAAGCTCAAAAAACAGAAGCGTATCAATTAAATAACAATCTTTTGCTTGGGAAGCAGAGCACTGTCTTTAGCAAACCTAATTTAGAAATATTTGCCGATGATGTAAAAGCTTCTCACGGGGCTACAGTTTCAAATTTATCAGAAGAAGAGTTGTTTTATTTTCGCGCTCGCGGTATCTCAAAAGAGTTAGCAAGTCTTTATCTCTCAAGCGGATTTTTAGACGAAATTATAAAGGATATTCCGGCGTGGCATTTGATCCAAAATTGGTAAGAAATAATTTTCCGATGTTGCAAAAAGAGATGTGCGGAAAACCGTTTGTCTATTTGGACACAGCTGCTACGGCTCAAAAGCCACAAGTAGTAATTGATTCAATGAGCAAATTTTATTCAGAAGGTTATGCTACTGTTCACAGAGGTGTCTACGAGCATGCGATCATTGCAACGGAAAAATATTCTGAAGTCAGAAGCCAAGTACAAAAATTTATCAATGCTAAATTTGAAGATGAGATTGTATTTACAAGAGGTACAACCGAATCAATCAATATAATAGCTATGTGCTATGCTAGAGAGTTTGTAAAAGGTGGCGATGAGATCTTAATTACAGAGATGGAGCATCACTCAAACATAGTCCCTTGGCAGCTTATATGCGATGAGCTCGGCGCTAATCTAGTCATAGCGCCAATGTCAGATAGCGGAGAATTGTTAATGGATGAGTTTGAAAAAAAACTCTCCCCCCGAACAAAAATTGTCTCAGTCTGTCATATCTCTAATCTCCTTGGCACAATCAACCCAATTAAAGAAATAGCAAGACTGGCACATAATATAGGCGCAATAGTCGTAGTCGATGGCGCTCAAAGCGCGCCCCATCTCAAAATAGATGTTCAAGATTTAGGAGCTGATTTTTTTGCTTTTTCAGGGCATAAAGTTTATGGACCAACCGGAATCGGAATTCTTTATGGGAAGAAGGAGCTTTTAGAGAAAATGCGCCCCTATCATGGCGGCGGAGATATGATACAAGAAGTTACCTTTGCTAAAACAACTTACCAGCCGGCCCCTTTGAAATTTGAAGCCGGTACTCCGCCAATTGTTGAAGTTATAGGGCTTGGTGCAGCGCTTGACTATCTTGTTAGTCTTGATAGAAGTGCAATGCTTATTCATGAACATAAGCTTTTAGAAATCGCTACTGAAAAATTAAAGATCTTTCCGGAAATAACAATACTTGGAAATGCAAAAGAAAAATCAAGTCTTATCACATTTGCCGTAAACGGGATGCACTCACTAGATCTAGGTGTTCTTATCGGTCTAAAAGGAATTGCGATCAGAACAGGTGCCATGTGTGCAAATCCTGCCCTTCATCATTTTGGCCTTCAAACAGCAGCTAGAATCTCTTTTGGTCTTTATAACACCGAAGAAGATATAAATCTTTTTCTTAAAGCTCTTGAAGAGACAAAAGCTCTTCTCTCAGTGTAAATCACTATAAGTTAGAATATAAAGCTAAAGCCGGCTTTAAGAACGTTTACCTGAACAGTAGATGGGGGGGCGTTTTGATTGTTCGACATTGCTGTAAGGTAAGATTGGTTAATGTATTGTTTTACATGCCAAGCTAGGATAAATTCTAAGCACGATCCGCCTAGAAATTCAGCGCGCCATATTGCTTCAAGATCTAGGTGTGCTACAATATGTCCGCGAAGTTGATTTACGCTTTTTGTATTATAACCGTAGGACGGCACATCACCACTTACATAAAGATCAGACTGAGTAAGAGAGTGGTTTGAAAGGGGCGCTGATGCAAAAAATGTGCCACGTAAAGCAAACGATTCCAAAATTCTCTTTGTCGATGAGAACCCAACAAGAGGCCCGGCACCAAATGTGACTTCTTGCATGCTAAAAGAGGTGGTATTAGCAGAAGCATCTTCATAAGATGCATTTAATTTATGATTTAGACAAAATCCATGTAAGCCTGTAAGCACCATTACAGAGATGAAATTATTAACTATTGATGACCTGCTGTATGTAAATATAGCGTCTTGAAGTGAGGGCATGTTATAATTAGATGTGACAGAGGCTACAATTGATGTAGCTCCTGTTGAATTATTAAGTGCAAAAGAGGGTAGAATATTTGGGTTTGAAGTAGGGCTTGATGTAGTGTTTGAACTGCTATTGCTAGAAAGTAGGCTGTAATTAAATCCAAATGAGTTGGATCCAACTCCTGCTGTTGATCCACAAATATCAATTTGAAAGCCGTTTGTCCAGGAAGAAGGTGCGGTTATAATTTTTCCGGAGGGAACTTTTGATAATGATCTTACCGGAAGTACTCCTGATGTAGCAACTCTACGTTCCAGTTGACCGGCAGCACCTCCAAGATAGCTTACGCCGATTAAATATGCGGGATTGTCTAAAGTTTGACCATGAGGAAAAAGAATTCCCGGGATGGGTTCTGCTTGAATTTGAGGTTTTTTTGGTAATATCGAATAAGCGTTCAAAGTGGATGCGCCAAGTAATATTGCTAGGATTGCTAATAGATGACGTTTCATATAAGTGCTCCTGTTATCCAAAAATAAATGTAATTCTAATTTTTAATTCATTAACGCAAAAATGTAAAGAAAAAACCGAATGGGGTTACCATCCGGTTTTGAATTCTTATACACCATAAAAGTGAGATTGCAATTAGAATGCAATCGCTGCTTTAACAGTTAAACCTTGCATAGTGTAAGCGCCGTTACCTGCGCCAGCTGTATTGCTACCAAGTACGATAAAGTTGTTATGTGCAAACCATACTTGTTCTTCCCAAGCAGCTTGTAACATAAACATCCATGATCCATCTGACCACCAAGTTTCCCAACGGATACCTAGAGCAGTTTCTAGCATAGTAGTAACTGTGTATGTAGAGTTGTGGAATGAATAATGTGTTACTTCATCAGTTTCATTAAATGATGATTGCTTGCCATTAAATTTTGACCATGGAAGTGCAGTTCCTAAATCAAGAAATAAGCTCCACTGATTTGATGAATCACTCACAAATGTAAATGTTGTATTCAAACCACCGTAAGCTCCAACTCCCCACCATTTTTGTGTATTGTGGAGGTCATATTCATCAAGAGATTCAAATTCTGTGTATTCAATGTGAAGTTTTTGGTTATCCCAAGCGCCAAGTAGTCCCATAAATGGACGAACAGCTAAGTAATGACCGGCAAAAAAACTTCTTCCCATTGTAAGATCAACTCTATTAAACCATACATTCCAGCTGCTCTCTGCTTCTGCAAGAGTTATAGAGGATGTTGTCGGGAAAAATGTGCTGATTGCTTGACCTGCTGTAAAATCAGCTTCGTGCTTGTCATTGCTGTTATTGTTAAACCAAGTATACTCTGCTTTAACATCCCAATTATCATGAGGAAGATAGACACCTAAGTCTACTTTAAAACCAGAGTTGAGTTTCATTTTTGGATAGAATACTTTTCCATCTTCAGAGACTGATGATCCACCAGAGTAGTAGTTTGAAGCTGCAATTGCAAGGCCTGCTTCTCTTGCTGTCCATAATGTATAATCAGCTGAAACAAATACGTTAGGTCCAGATTCGCCGGGTGTTGGTGAAGGAGGAACCGCCATGCTTGTTGGAGGTGAGTTTGTTGAGGAATCAGTGTAATCAGCTACGACTTGAGTCATGCTGAAACAAAGTACTCCTACAATCGGTAAAAGTTTCTTAAGGTTAGTTTCCATTCCCTTTTTTCTCCCGTTGAAAGGTTTTATTTCTGTTTATTGTTTAATTTAAAAGTAAGTTCCAGATTAAAGATCCAAAAAAATACTGTCAATCTATTTGCTGAACTTTTTTTTATTTTTAAGATTGCGTCAGGCGAGGAAGTAATTGATTGAGGATTTTTTGGAGAGAATGGATCCAATCAATTGACATGTTTGACATTTGTCTTAAGATGAAAAACCATCCGGACCATAGAAGAATTAAGCCAAGTAGAGATTTAAGAGACATTCCAAGAAATGAAATTTGAACTTGAGGCGCAAGTCTATTAGCAATACCTAAAAACATTTCTGCCATTAGAATAGCTAGAAGGCAAGGAGCTGCAAGTTCAATTGAGAGATTAAATATGTCTCCTACAAAAGATAGTGCGGTCTTCCAAAATGGATTTCCTAATTGGAAAAAGAGGGGACTTATCAGTTGATCGACAGGAAAGAGTTGAAATGAAGTTGATATCGCATCAAAAAAAAGAAGGGGGCCTTCCAGTGCATAAAAAAGAACGATGAGATAGTTATTGAACATGATGCCAATTGGAGATGATTGGGCTTGCATCGTTGGATCTTGTGCCATCAACATGGATGAGCCTCGAAGATAATCGATCAAAATACCAGACGATTGTACAATATAAAAAGGGGCTGTGGAAATAAGTCCAAGAATAAATCCGATAAAGCACTCTTTAGCAGCAAAGGCTATGAATTCCATGTCGCTTATGTAAGACATTTTTGTATAAAATAAAACAGAAGGGAGAAAAACAAAAGTTAATGCTAATGCAAGAGCAGCTTTAGCAGCCATAGGAATGATTTTTCCACCTAAAAAGGGGGCAAGGTTAACTATAATTCCCATTCGCATGAAGGTTAACAGGATAATCCGCCATAAAGTGGCATAATTTAGATTTTGAATTTCAGAAATTAGAGTGAGATAGCCTGTGTCCACACGGTCACGAAGTCCATTTATAGAAATTTTTAAAAATTGTTTCTGTATATTGCATAATTTGAGTTGAAAGGAATCCCCCCATTAAAAGGAGTGTCATGATTACAGCAACAAGTTTGATTGTAAACGAGAGGGTTTGCTCCTGGATTTGAGTTGCTGCTTGAAAAATGGCGACAGTAAGCCCAAAAACCATGCTTATTAAAATAGGAGGTCCGGATAAAATTAGAATAAGAAAAAGAGCTTGATAGGAGAGTTGGAAAATTTGCGAATCGTACATCTATTACCTATATGTTAATACAATGCCCTCTATAAGCAAGGTCCAGCCATCGACCATTACAAGCAGAAGAAGTTTTAGAGGAAGCGCAATTGTAAGGGGAGAAAGCATCATCATTCCCATTGCAAGTAAAATATTTGAGACAACAAGATCAATCACAAAGAAGGGGAGATAGAGAAGAACGCCAATTTCAAAAGCACCCTTAACTTGACTTGTTAGGTAAGCTGGTACCACAATAATAAAATCGGTCGGTTTAAGCTCGCTTCTAACAGATGGGGGAAATTTTTGTTTAGCAAGCTGATAAAAATAAGTTCTGTGCTTTGCTATCGAATTTTTTACTAAGAATTTTCGCATCGGTTCTTTTGAGTGATCTAAGATTCCAATCATATACTCAACTGAAGATGGGGATAGTACTGTCTCAGTTTGTGAGGGGGCATTTTTTTTGATGAATTCTTCTGATTCAGAATACATAGCCATGCATGTTGGCGCCATCACATAGACTGCCATCAGTAAAGCTATTCCGTTAATTACAGGATTTGGCGGCGAGTTTTGCACCCCAAGTGCTTGCCTTAAAAGAGATAAGACAATAACCATCTTCATAAATGAAGTAAGAAGCATTATTGCAAAAGGGAGAACGGCCATCCCTGCTAGAATTGCAACTTTCTGAATTAGAGGCGGTTGAGCTGATTCGTCAATAGAGTTGGAACTTTCGATTTTAGGGGAATCGGCATAAGCTTTTGTTGTAGCAAAAGCTCCAAAAAGGGCTACTCCAATAAATAAAAAAACTAAATAGCGTCTCATCATTTTGGCTTCATATGCGCTTCTAAGGCGCGTTCAAGTGCTCGATATTGGTTTTCTAGTGTTGCATTTAAAATTCCGCGTTCTGTTTCTATAATACAGCTTCCTTTTTCAATGTCATCACGTTTTTCAATTTGAAAACTCTCTAATCTTTCGAAATCTTTTTTAAGAGTCTCTTTTTCCGATTCTAAGTATTCAAGATCGGAGGCGTTTACGTAAAGCTTAACTATTTTTGATTGGATAACACTTTTAATGGATTGCATTACAATTGATAAAATAGATTCTGGATTTTGTTTCAGCTCCTCACCAATAATTTTTTTTGCTGATTTTAAAACAAGGGGAAGAACTGCTTTTTGTAATTCGTGCTTCATTACTTTGAGCTTATCTTCAAACAATAACATCTGCTCATTAAACCTGTTCAACCCCTCTTGAAAACCCTCTTCCTTTGCTTTCTCTTTGATTGAGGCACTCTCTTTATGAGCTTCATCTAATACTTGTTTGCACTCATCTTGAGATTTAAGTAATAGCTCTTTAGCAGAAAGAAGCTGTTCAAAATCATCTTTTTTGATAATTTTTTCCTTTCCGGTATGAATGCAACCCTCTTTTATCAATTTAAAACAGTACATGTATAGTCCTTTAAATTTGGATTGGTCATTTTACTTCGCATGTATCCCTTGTTTTTCATCCGCTTCCATCGGCCGTGTGATTCACACATCCTACTTCAGCGCCGCAGATGCCTGATAAAAAATCAATGGCACATGCTATGTAAAATTAGCAATCAAAATCTAAAGCACTATACCTTTCCATGCAATTAATGTTTGTTCTAAAGCAATACCAATCGCTTTTAAATCATTTGGGGTTTTTGAAAAATTCAGAATCTTAATAGCGCTCTCTTTATTCAACATATGATGAATATACCAAATAAAGTCATCTGTTGCCTCGCTTAATGCAATACTTAATCGATAAAGTCCTCTTTCAAAAATCACTTTTCTTAAAAGATCGGAGTCTTCATTCCATGTGGCAAGACCAATTAATCCAAGAGATAATATATGACGAAATTCTGAAATTTCTCTACAAAAGGTTACTTCATCAGTAAAAAGACTTTTTTCAATCTGTTTTAATATAGCGCCATTAATTACAGATTTAAGTTCAGATGTTACATCAAAAAGTCCTAAATAAAAGCAAAGTTTATGAAGCTTCTCGCTATTGCCCTCCATTAGAAATGAGAGAGGAAAATCGGGTAAATAAGAGAGAGGGAGAGGCGGTGCGCTTTGAAATATTTGATTGAAAAGAAGGTTTAAAGAATAGATTTCAAAATCATGGGAAAAAGAATAGAGGGGAAGTTCAAGGCTAAGTTTATCGGATAGAATACGCCCTTTTTTTTGAGGGAATAAAGAGAGGTAAAATGCTAAATCGGCAGTTGAAAATTTTGAAAAAACATCAAGATACCAGCTATCATCAATTTTCCCGAAAAGTTCTTTTAAGGAAAGGTCCGGAAGTGGGTTTTTATGGCTTTTTTCTGTTTTAACCTGAATTAACGTAGATTCTGGTAAAAATTTAAAATATGAAGAAGTTTCAGGCGCTCTTTTTAAAAGAGAGCTAAGAGCTTTTAGTCCGGAAACTGTTGGATTTTTCTGAGATATCATAATTCTTCAGATTCTATTGGGATCTCTTCTTTTTTGATTTCCTGCATAAATGGTATAGGGTTAAATAATTCCCTAAATCCACCTTTGCTACGTAACATCGGATAGATTTTCCATACGACCCAACCTGCAATAATTGCTAGAGCTAGAGTAAGGATTAGTAGAAAAAAGAATACTACACGAAACGTCCCAGCCGACTCTTTATTCATCGTCATAGACCATATTTTTACATACTCTTTAGGCATGCCATTTGAGGGCTGGCCTAGCGTATCAATTGTAACATCGGTAAATCGTGATCTATCGGAGACAACAGTTACATCATTCACATCTAATCCGTTGATGCTTCCTGAAACAAGTCTTTTAATCTTATTTTCTAAGTGCGTATTTGGATCATCAATGATGCCTTGGTGTTTTACAAAAACAGCAGCCGTGATTTTATTTGGAGCGACCCCTTCAACAGCAGTACTTGTGTCCGGATATGAAAGCTGCACTGTAGCATCGATTACTCCGTCAATAAGTAAAATCATATTAGCAAGCTGCTGAGCAAGTCCTGCCTGATAACGGATAGTCTCCTCTTTATCAGTAGACATTAAGCCAGGCTTTCCAAACAGATCAAGCAAAGTTGTCCCTTGCCTGCGAGGTAATCCATTACTATTTAAAATCGACATCGCCGTAATAGTCTGCGAGGCATCTACATTGATATTGAATTTAGGAATCGCCGGACCTTCGCCTCCCATTGCAGCACCTGAAGATATAAGCTCTTTAGTCGCTTGTATACCTTTGCTTTGCAAGAAAACAACAATTACATTTGCTTCCCTCTCATCAACACCCGATACAACCGATTTTGATTCGTCGCAACCACAAAGAGTGAGAGCCAAAAAAATCCATAACAAGCCACGTAAATTCATAACACCTCTCAAAAGCATTTCTTCCCTTTAACACGATATAGAATTGCAAAACTAGAAAAAAATGTATGCTAACATACTATCTCACTAGAATTCAAGGTCCACTTTTTTTTTAGACTCTACTTTTTTAGCGGTTATTTTTTGATGGGGGTGAAGATCCAGGAAGGACCAGGGCCAAAAGATCGATTGAAATAGTCGTAAATGCCTTTTTCAGAAGCGCGGTATGCGAGCCGGGAGATTCGTTTTTTGTAAGAGTTGCCAAAGAAAAACGCGCTGAGATTATTTGCATGTTTTTTGATAATAAGGAGGAGAAGGCGTCTTGGAAGATGTGTAAACATCCATAAATAAAATTCCTTTTTAGAGAAATTGCGCTCTATGAAATAAATTCGATTGCGCCATTGAAAATAAGATTGTGGAGGTTTTGGATGAGCAAATGACCTTGATTCTTTGTGATAAATAATAGGAGATGGAACATAAGTACACAAAAAGCCCTTTTTTCTAACAGAAAAGCACCAGTCGATTTCTTCATAGTAGAGAAAAAACGACTCCTCAAATAAGCCCACTTCTTCAAAAATTTTACGCGGAATAAACAGAGCGCACCCCGTTACAAAATCAAGATTGTGAGAAATGTTAGCATCAAAATTCTTATCGGGCACATTTCTAAATTTCCCCTTCTTTTTATTCCACATACCGCCAAAATGTTGCATCACGCTTGGCTCATCATAATAATAGACTCTGCCGCCAAGAACGCTATTTGGGCATCGTGCGCTCTCTTTAGCAAAACATTCCAAGCAATCTTTGTCTATAATTGTATCGTTATTAAGAACAAGAATAGAGTCAGCCCCATGATTAAGTGCATACCGGATCCCTACATTATTCCCGCCAGCATAGCCAAGATTTGAGCTTGTTTCAAGCAATACGATATTTGGAAATGACTCACTTAAATAAGTTACACTCTCATCTTCGGAATGATTGTCAACAATCACAATCTCATAATCTGTATAGGTAGAATCTAAAATCGAAAGAACACACTCTTTAGTATCTTCCTTTCCCCGAAAATTTAATATGATTACAAATACTTTTTGCATGGATATCTCCTGTTTCAGTATATAAGGATTATGGATATCGTTTCTATTGTTTTTGATGAAAATGCTGCTCATAAGGCGGCATCTTCATCACTTTGTGTACTTGAAGTTACCTTGCCCGAGGCTCTAGACGAGGCTGTTTGGGAAAGACTCCTCGTCATTAAAGAGCTCACCTACCCACTGCCAATAGTTGTTGCCTTTTCGCCCACCTGGCTTGGCGAAGGCCTAGAATCCGTCCTCACCCGTCTCGCTGCATCCTTTGTAACAGGCGTCTCTTTAAAGAAATCCCTTAACGCATCCCTTGTCTCCCAGATCAATAGAGCTCATAACCTCGGCCTGACAATAATACATAATTAAAATTTTATTAATTCTAATTTCTGTTCATTCATCTTAATAACATAATATAAAAACCTTTAATTGTTTGTTTTTATGGACGTAAATTTGTTAAATCTATAACTTATTGTTATTAAATATTATTAACAAAAAATAAGAGGTTAAATATGCAAGTTATTTCAAATTTAGCAATTAAATTGCCCCAAAGATTTGAAGATGCGCTAGGTGCAGTTGGAAAACTAAGGAATGCAGTAATTCACCCGATCGATACTGTAAGCACAGTAATTCAGTCAGTAAGAGTTTTATTTAAATCACTTTCTTTAGGCTGTACTCGCAGTAATGCAAATCAAGTGACCATGCTTAATACAGTGCCAGCTCGAGTAGTAGCTCAAGACGAAGTAGTAGCTCAAGAAGAACTTCTAATGCTGACGGATAGAAGCGTAGACCAAAATGATGTAGCTCAAGAAGAACTTCTAATGATGACGGATAGAAGCGTAGACCAAAATGATGTAGCTCCAGTTGTTGAGCAGTCGAAATTGAGCAAAGGTTGTAGTGGTATTTCTAGAATTGTAAGTAATCTATTTGCTTCTATTAGTGCATTATTTCAGACTATTAAAACTGCAGTTGCAAATTTCTTTCATAGAGATGTAGCTCAAATCTAAATTTATTCGTGCTCTCAACTTTAGGGGTCAGCGTTAATTAGAAATGACCCCTAGTTGCGTTTTTTAGAAATGTCCCCTATTAGGCATGTAGCCAACTCTTTTTTTCCCCGTGCAAGCTTATGGTAACCACGGCCCCCCTCCTCTTTTTTGATATTAAGCCAATTGCTCCATCATCCTTATATTGTCTTGCTGTCCTTCTTATCTGCCTTTCACTAAAATACAGATAATATTAACATATGGTTGAGTAAGCCTTTTTTCAAGATCTTTTTGTGTAATCTAAAATCTACCTAACTCATTGATAATCATAGAAATATCTACTTTCATAGTTAGCGCATCCTAGGTTAATTAATCTTTTTAGTCCCAAAAGGGGACATTTCCATTTAACGGATATAGGGCATTTAAAATAAACACCTACAATTATAATTTTTAGCTTAACTAATTAACAATTAAATGTTATAGTTATGTAATTAATTATAATAATAATCAATCAAAGGAGTAATTTTATGGGCGTTCCAAATGTTTTATCTAGTGAATGTTATTACAAATACCTTGGCGGGAGCTTAGGTGGGACTATTAATGAAAAAAAGTTCGAAAGAATCTCAGAAAATGAACTTACTGAAAGTATTTCTATGTTGTTTGGGTCACATGAAAGCTCAGTGGTGA
>CAMBTZ010000029.1 GCA_945870925.1 Chlamydia trachomatis
TCAAAATAGCAGATGGTTTTAATTTACAAGCTTTAATCGCTGGTATAAGACCGGCAAGTAGAGAGAGAATGGGAGAGGCAATTAAAACAAAAAGGAGGGCTTTTTCACTCATTGAGGAGGCTAGCGAGTCTCCGTAAAAAAGAGGATTAAAGGCTTGTTGACCTTCAATTGAGCTCAAAAAATTAACAAAAACTGAAATATTAGATAAGGTGAGATGGGCTAGGCAGATACCTATTAGTGAACTAACAAAGCCAAGTGTAATTCCAATCCCACCAAAAATGATAGCGATACTTTTCTTTGAAGCGCCAAGTGAGAGTAAAATTCCAATTTCATGCTTCTTATCGTTTACTAAAAGGAGAAGTAGAGAGATAACGTTTGAGCAAGCAACAATTAAAATAAGCACTCCAACGAGCATGAATAGATAGCGATCGCTTCGAAATTGATTAATTAATTCTTTTGCAAAATCGTATTCATAATATGGTGTGATCTTCCAATATTCGTTAATGCCAGTCTTGGTAAATTCTTTAGTAAGCTCATCTTCTATCAATTTAGTCTTTTTTAAATCATCAAACCATACTTGAATACCATTAGTAAGAAGGGGGTCAAGTGCTGTTGTCTGACAATTTGCATTCATTGTTTGTACAAGACTTGGATCGGCTAAAATAAACCTTGCTCCTACTGCGATTACACCAGGATCATAAAAACCGACAACTTGTATAGGGAGTTTTTGTTCTTGTGAACTCATCGGAGTGACTGCTTGATAGGAGAAGTATCCTTTATCGCCAATGAGTACATCATTTTCACGAAACTGTTTGGGTAGAACTACACCATTTTCTGGAACAATTAACTTGCCTTTTACAAAATAGGCCCAGGGAGGAGCAAGTTCAGGAATCGCATCAAAATGAACTTTGAATTTACCTTCATCTAAAGAGATTGTATTAGCAAGTATCCGCTGAAGTAAATCGGATTCTGAATAGAGAGAGGCTATGTATGTCAGATGTTTAACATCAACAATTGTAGGTTCTTGAATAAGTGATTGTAAGTGAGAGGGGGTTTTTGGGTAGCTTGCAACGTATGATACTTGAGAAAGAAAGCTTTGAAAATTTCGACTGTTTGGACGAATGAGTTCAAGACGCATTAAGGCGCCAGCTACTTCATAATCCTCAGCTACAAGTTTAGGAAACTTTCCTTGCAAGGATTGAAATGAAGAAAAAGCTGATTTGACCGGATCGAGATAAGGGACGTCTTTTATAGGCCAGTAATGAGGGAGCTCTTCATCAAATTCTTGGTCATAAGGGTCGGCATTTGGAGATTTAAGCTTTTCACCAATGCTTTTTAGGGAATAATTTGAAGCGCCGGCTAAACTATCGATCTGGTAGTAATAAGAGTTATAATAAGATTCTGTGGGAGTAATGCGAATAGGGGCATTGAGTGAAGTTAATTTTGTGAGCCATGTTTTTTCAATCCCTTCAGTTATAGATAAAAAGAGAAGGAGTAGCCAAACAACAATAGAAATGACGAATAGAGACAAAAGCCCAATCAAAGCGACAGATAGCTGCCTTTTTTTGGGCCATAGATAGCTTTTTAAAAAAAACAGCTCAAACAAAACTTTTCACCTTATGCAGGTTATTTTTTCTCACGAAACATTACGTGTTTCTTCAATGTTGGATCGTATTTTTTAAGTTCAAGACGAGTTGTCGTGTTTCTTGGATTCTTTACTGTACTCATTCGGAATGAACTTTCTGTGCTCTCTAAAGTAATAACTTGTCGAACTTTCTTTTTTGCCATGGGTAAAACCTCAAATTTTTGGCCCGATTATGCCGTTTTTTCTTTAAAATAGCAATCTGTTTGTAGGGGTCGGAGTAAGATTGAAAGGATCGGAACACTTTTGCTCTTGATAAACATGGTACCCAAGCCCTGCAATCATTGCTGCATTGTCTAAACTTAGCCCATTTGCAGGCCAGAAAATATTTACGTCCGCAGGTTTTTTTTCTTCAAAAAGCGTACGTAAACGTCTGTTATTACTAACCCCGCCACCGATATAAAGAGCTTTTAAAGAGTGCATTTTAAGGGCAAGAAGGGATTTGTTCACTAAATCAAGAAGAGCAGTCTCTTGAAAACTTGCCGCAACATCTTCAATTTTAGGACTGTTTTTCATTGCATAAAGCACCTGCGTCTTTAGGCCACTAAAAGAGAAATGAAGAGGTTTTTCTTTAATTCTTCCAGGCTTAAAAGGAACTTTAGTAGGATCACCAAGCTTAGCTATCTTCTCAATCTCAGGCCCGCCGGGATAAGGTAATCCCAAAAGTCTAGCCGTCTTGTCGAAAGCTTCGCCTACTGCATCATCTAAAGTATTTCCTAACCACGTATACTGGCCGAGAGCCTCAATTTTCAATAAAGATGTATGACCACCAGATACAATAAGGCCAATTCCAGGTAATACAGGTTCATCAAGACCCATCATCGCTGCATAAAGATGTGCTTCAATATGATTCACCCCGACATAAGGGATCTTCCAACTATAACTAAGTGCTTTAGCCGTGCTCAAACCAATCAATAGCGCCCCCATCAATCCTGGCCTAGCCGCTACAGAAATTAATTCAATTTCTTCTCTAGCAACTTCAGCGTAGCAAATGGCCTCCTCAATAATAGGAATTAAAAGATCGGCATGCTTCCTACAGGCAAGTTCCGGAAAAACCCCCCCATACTCCCTATGCATTTCAATTTGCGAAAAAACCACATTTGAAAGAATTTCTTTACCACCAACCACTACGCTAGCAGCTGTCTCATCACACGTCGTCTCTATTCCTAATACAATACTCATAGTAGGAAAGCTTAGCAGATAAGCAATAATTTCTACCATACGTAAAATCAAAGTTTTTTTGGTTATGTTAATAATTTTAAAAAAAAGAACATGTTAGAATCTAAATATTTAAATTACTCTTTTGCTCTTTGTTGGAAAGGGAAAAATGAGTACGGTTTTTTAGATCTTGTATTTGCTTGCTTTTGCTAGTCACGACTCCTGTGAGTTTTCTTCAGGCATCCGGGCATCACGTTAAGAAACAATCGAATTCTATTGTGCAGGAGAAGGGAACAGATAGCATTCACTTGTGGACATATGATGAGTTCTTAAGAAGCTGTCCTAAAACCTAGAACGTCTTTTAAAACCGAAATCTAGCTCGTACTAGATGGTTTGTATCAAAAATTCAACGCAAAGGCGCAAAGAAGCAAATCTAGCTATCTTATTTTAAATTCATTTTATTTATAAAATAGTGGATGTGCAGGAGGGCCTCTTCTTTTTTTTGCGCCTTTGTTTCTTTGCGCCTTTGCGTTTAATTTTAGGCAATTTTTTTTTGGAATATTTTATAAAAAAAGCTTCTTAGGTTTTAAGACAGGTTCTAAGGTTTTTGGATGAAGTTGAATCAGGAAAGGTTGAAAAGAAAAGCAGCACTGAATTTTGCTTTAATGAAATTAGCAAAATCTATTGCAGCTGAATATAATATAACTGAGTTTTTTTCTGGGATTGAATCAGCCAAAGACAAGGGAACTCGACTATTTACAAATGATCAAATCGGACCATTTGTCATTAAAAAATAGAATGAATCAATGTATAGGGTCAGGCTTGGCATTTGGGTAGTGATGAGGGGTCAGTTGAGCTGACCCCTTGTGGAATTTAGGTGAATTGGACGA
Organism: Chlamydia trachomatis; assembly: GCA_945870925.1. Lineage (GTDB taxonomy): Bacteria > Chlamydiota > Chlamydiia > Chlamydiales > 2-12-FULL-49-11 > VGMD01. The sequence goes on from CAMBTZ010000029.1 coordinate 3,691, forward strand.
GCTGGATTTCGAAGGTGAGGGTTTTGCCGGCGAGGGGATGGTTTGCGTCAAGGGTGATGTGTTCGGGGGTGACTTTAGCGAGGGTGACAAGGGTCATTTCTTCTTTTTCTCCAAGTTGCAGTTGCATTCCTTCTTGGGGGACTAGATCTTTAGGGACGTATTTGCGGTCGACAACTTTGACTAGATCTTTGAGGTGTTCGCCGTAGGCTTCTTGCGGTTGTAAGTGGACTTCTTTTTTTTCACCTTCTTTCATTCCAAGAAGGGCGTTTTCAAAACCGACAATGAGATCGCCTGCTCCGATTTCAACTTGAAGAGGCTCTCTTTCAAAGGAGGAGTCAAAGACAGTTCCGTCGGTTAGTTTGCCTGTATAGTGAACTTTAACTTTGTCATTATGTTTTGCTATGCGCATATTTTACCTAAATTTGATGTCTAAAATTCATTTAAGCTGAATTAGGAGTAAAAGTTAATTTATTTTTTGGGTAGTAACCGAGTATAGGGAAGAGATCTTCGGCAGATATGGGGCCTGTGCGATCAATTTGCCAGAAATTATTTTCAAATGAGAGGATCGTGGAAGGGGTTCCGAGTGTTTGAAATTTTCCATCTAAAACAGGGAAATTATTTCCAAATGTTGCTTCAATATCAGAAATTGTAGTGAGTGTGGGGGTGCCTGAAATATTAGCTGATGTGACAAAGAGGGGGCCGGTCTGTTTTAAAAGATTGAGGATTAAAACTTGATTAGGTATCCGGATTGCGATTGTGGAGGAATTTTTTGCCGGAAGGACTAAAGTTAGCGGGCCTGGCCAAAAAGCGTCCATTATTGCTTTTCCATCAGTTGGTATTTCTTCTACAAAATATGTTAGTTCATTAATATCCCTAATAAATAAAACTAAAGGATTTGATTTAGGTCTTTTTTTTAGTTCAAATAAGGTATTAATCGCTATTGGTTTTTCATGGGACACCGCTAAACCATAAACCGTATCGGTTGGGATTGCAATAACTGCGCCGCTCTCAAGTAGCTTTATAGCTTGTTCTGTCAAAATTTTCATACAATGAGTATAGCGATAATAGCTTTATTTTGCTACATTGCTGTAATGAAAATTGGGATTATATTCGGAGGTAAATCGGGGGAGCATGAGGTGTCGCTTCGTTCGGCTCGAAGTGTCATCGATGCAATTGACAGATCAAGGCATGAAGTCATCCCTATAGGAATTGATAAAGATGGTCTTTGGTGTAGATCTGATGATAATCTTACTCTTAATGGCGGAAGTTCTTTTATTGAAGCTTGCGGAGAGCTTTTAAAAAATTTAGATGTTGTTTTTCCTGTTCTTCATGGACCGTTTGGTGAAGATGGAACTGTTCAAGGGATGCTTGAAATTGCCGGAATTCCATATGTGGGAGCTTCAGTGCTAGGTTCTTGTATTGGTCTAGATAAGGATGTAACTAAGAGATTACTTAGGGATGCTAAAATTCCAATTGCAGATTTTTTAGTTTATAAAAAAAGGCCTAGTTTTCAAGAGGTGGAAGAGAGTTTGGGTCTACCGTTTTTTATAAAGCCCGTCACTATGGGTTCTTCTGTTGGAATTACAAAAATAAACTCCGTTCTAGAATTTAATGCCGGTGTCGATCTTGCCTTCTCTTTTGATTCTAAAATTATTATTGAGGAGACAATATTTGGAAGGGAAATTGAATGTTCTGTTCTGGGTCTTGATTCACCAATAGCATCTCAGCCTGGAGAGGTGATTCCAAAAGGGGGGATTTATTCCTATGAAAATAAATATTTGGATCCTGAAGGGGCTAAGTTTATACTTCCTGCAAAACTCTCTCATCAAAAAATAAAAGAAATCCAAGAGATGGCAATTAAAGTTTTTGATATACTTTGCTGCGAGGGTATGGCAAGGGTTGATTTTTTTATGGATCAATATGAAAATATTTATTTGAATGAATTAAATACGATTCCCGGTTTTACAAACATTAGTCTCTATCCTAAAATGTGGGAAGTTTCGGGTATTCCGTATTCCGATCTTATAGAGAGACTTATAAATTTTGCGATAGAAAGATCAATGAGAAAAAATCTTTTAAGTGTTTCTATCTAAGTGTTAAAAGATTAAAATTAGATACATGATGCATATATTACTCACAGCTCTTTTATTGGCTAGCTCTCTTCCTCAAGAAGAAGATGTTGTTATTATGGGTTCAGGGCCAGCCGGAATGACTGCTGCTATTTATGCCGCAAGATCGGGGCTTTCTACTTTGGTGATTGAGGGTGATGAGACCGGTGGCCAGATAGCTCTTTCTTATAAAGTGGATAACTTTCCAGGATTTCCGGAGGGTATCAGCGGAGAAGAGCTTGTTGAAAATATGCGTAAGCAGGCGTTTAGATTTGGAGCTCGTATTCAGAGTTCAAAGGTTAGTAGTGTAGATATGTCAAAAAGGCCTTTTCTTCTAAAGTTAGAAGGGGGAAAAGAGATCATCGCAAAATCTATTATTATCGCTTCAGGCGCATCGACTAAATGGCTTGAAATTCCATCAGAGGCCGCATTAATTGGAAAGGGCGTCAATTCATGTGCAGTCTGTGACGCTCCGTTTTTTATTGATAAAGAGGTGGTTGTAGTTGGAGGGGGAGATTCTGCTCTAGAAGATGCCCTTTATCTTGCGAATTATGCTTCTAAAGTGACAGTTATACATAGAAGTGAAAACTTAAGAGCATCAAAGTACCTTCAAGAACAGGTAAGTTTAAATCAAAAAATTCAATATGTTTGGAATGCAACAATAGATGAAATTAAAGACCCAATTAATGAAAAAGTAACAGGGGTGAATTTACGTGATGTTGAAACAAAAAAAGTAAGGTTTTTTCCATGCGAGGGTGTTTTTGTGGCTATAGGTCATGCTCCTAATACTCAATTGTTTATTGGCGAATTAGATCTTGATCAAGCTGGTTATATTGTAACAAAAGCTCACTCTACAGAAACAGCAATCGAAGGGGTCTTCGCTGCAGGAGATGTTGCTGATCCTAAATATAGACAAGCGATTACAGCGGCAGGTAGTGGGAGTATGGCAGCAATTGATGCATACCAATTTATACAAAAACAAAAGGGCAAAAAATGAAATATTTAACTATAATGTTATTAAGTCTCGGATTACTCAAAGCAGAATTATCACAAATAGTGATTGATTCAACAGATAACCTTATCATCGATGTATATGCTGATTGGTGTGGACCCTGTAAAAAGTTTAGTCCCATATTTGAGGCAGTCTCAAAGGATTCTAATATGAAAGAGTATCGATTTGAAAAGGCTAATATAGATACAGACAAACTTGTAGCTAAACAGTTTAAGGTTTCTTCTGTTCCAACTGTACTTTTTATTAAGAAGGGAAAGGAAGTAGGGAGGGAAGTTGGTTATATGAGTAAGGATACATTTGCTTCTAAAATCACACAACACTTTGGTAATTTATAACTATTAAGCCTCAAAATTATTTATATTATGATATATTTAGTTATATTAATTAATAAATATAAAAATAATTAAAAAATAAATTGAGGTAAGTATGTCTAGTGAGAATATTAAAGAAGTTTTAAACTCATCAGAGTTTGTTGTCCTTTTTGCCGGAGCTGACTGGTGTGGATATTGCAAAAAAATGACGCCAATTTTTAATGAAGTTGCGCAAGAGCATGGCTCTTTATATAAATTTACTAAGGTAGATATTCAAATAGAAGTGGATTTTCCTAAAGAACATAAAATCAATGGTTTTCCAACAATGTTATATATGAGAAACGGAGTTGAAATTGGTAGAGAAGTTGGTTATATGAGTAAAGAAGCGTTTACAGCTACTATTAGTAAGCATTTTAATAAATAGAAGTTAATCTTTGTTTTTATTATGAAGAGATTATGCGATCCATAATCTCTTTTTCATTTCTATTTTTTTACTTATGTTCGTGTGCAAACATGGGTAAAAAAGATAATCCGATTGAACCTGTTCAGGGAATTGATATAGAAGTTTCAAGAAAGGAGGCTTTAAAGGAAAAAGGGTTATTTGTATGTGGAGATTGGCCCGAAAAAAATTGGTGGGATGATTTTCAGGATTGTGAACTTTCAAAGGCTATTGAGGATGCGCTTAAAGACAATCCTTCTTTGCAAAGTGTTCAGGCGAGGGTGACGGCTGTAAAAGGCCAGGCAGATATAGTTAAGTCAAAGCTTTTTCCCCAAATAAATGCTCTTTTTAATCTTTTATGGGTCTATTTAAATAAAGATATTCAAAAGCAGTTTCCAACTGTTGATCCTAATTTTCATTTTTATACAGTTGGTTTTGATTTTACATATGAGTTTGACTTTTGGGGAAAAAATAAAAAATTATTCCAGGCGGCTATCGGTGATATTCATACTCAAGAGGCTCTTTTAGCGCAGAGCAAGTTAACGTTAAGTACTTCTGTAGCAATTGGATATTATAATTTGCAAGCTACTGTAGCTAAACTTTCTATCATGAAAGAATTGATTGAAAATCGAGAGATACAGTTAGAACTTACCATTTTACGGGATCGATATAGGATTTCTAATTTAATTAATGTGTTTGATGAGAGGCAGGAAGTTCTTTTTTTACAGGAGAGCTATGCTGCATTAAAAGAGGAACTTGATCTTCATAAAAGTTCATTTCAAACCTTGAAAGGGCAAAATCCAACAGATGCTTTAGAGTTCCCATTTTATTGGAAAGTGAATTATATACCTTTTGAAATACCAGATGAAATTGGATTAAATTTACTTGCAAGAAGAGCTGATCTTGCTGCTCAAATGGCTAGAGTTAAAAAATCAGCTAATCTTGTTGGTGTGGCCATAAGGGAGTTTTATCCCAGTATAAATTTAGCAGGGTTACTAGCGTTTCAAGATTTGGATTTTGACAGACTTTTTAGTGGTCAGTCATTTATGCCAACATTGTTTCCATTGATACAATTACCTATTCTTCAAGGGGGAAAGTTGAGAGCTAATTTAAAAGAAAAGCTAGCTCTTCATGAAGTTGCAGTTTATGAATATAATGACTCAATTTTAAAGGCAGCTAATGAGGTTGTGCGAGGTATTAATCGACTGACTTCTGTAAATGAGCGGCTTAATTATCAAAAAATAAAGAGTGAAGTTTCTAAAGAGGTATTTCAGTTAACAGATATTAAGTATCGGCAAGGGATTGATTCATTATATAGGCAACTTAAATCTAAAGAAAAATACTTAATGACAAATCTGCATCAAGTTGAGCTTGAAAGAATAAAATATGAGTCAATCATATTACTTATTAAAGCTCTTGGAGGAGGATACAACCGTGACTAAAAAATGGTTTATTTTTTCAGCCGCTTTTTTCTGTGGTTTAGCGCTCATTATTTTTATCTGGTGGGGCATATGGGGTAGATTTGAAAAATCGACAGATGACTCTTATGTTCAAGGAAATCAAGTAAGATTAACTTCTCAGATCGATGGCTATGTTGTTTCTATTCATGCTGATGATACAGAGCTTGTAGAAGAGGGGCAAATTTTAGTAGAGCTTGATCCAACGGATCGGTTAATTGCTTTTGAAAAATCAAAAGCGCTTTTGTCTGAAAGAATTCGAGAGGTGGTTAAGCTTTTTGAAACTGTTTATGTTCTTGCTGGAGAATATGAAAAGTCCGGAGCAAAGTTGATTGAGGCTGAAACACGTTATATAAATAGAAAAGAGGTAGTTGAAAGTGGAGCTGTTTCTGAAGAAGAGTATATTGTTTCAGAGAGCGAATATTATGCTGCAAAAGGTAGTCTAACAGCCGCAAAATATAATCTTATGAAGGGTATTTCAGAAGTTCAAAATACAACAGTGTCAACTCACCCGATTGTGGAAAAAGCAAAATCTGATGTAAGAGAAGCTTATGTCAATTTACAAAGATGTACGCTGAGATCTCCGGTAACAGGAATTGTTGCTTTAAGAAAAGTTCAGGTGGGTCAGTCAATTACTCGGCAAATCCCTCTTATGGCAGTAATTCCCTTAAACCAAATGTGGGTAGATGCTAATTTTAAAGAGGTTGATCTCTCTAAAATTCGAATTGGGCAACCTGCAACTATTATTTCGGATATTTACGGAGGTGATGTTCTTTATAAAGGAGAAGTAATTGGAATAGGAATAGGAAGTGGAGCTGTATTTTCACCATTACCACCTCAAAATGCTACTGGAAATTGGATTAAAATTGTTCAAAGAATTCCTGTTAGAATATCGCTTGATATGGAGCAATTAAAGAGAAATCCATTAAGACTTGGTCTTTCTATGAATGTAACAGTAGATGTGCATGATATTGAAGGGGATCGAGTACCTAATACAACTACGGATAAATCAGTTTATCAAACAGATATTTTCTCTTCACAAATCGATGGAGTAGAAAAAATTATTCAAGAAATTTTAAATCAGAATGAAACAATTGAAATAGGGGCTATTTGGGAGACAAGATCAAGCTTAGTCCAATAGAGCGTTTTATCGCAACGCTTGCCTTAATACTAGGCGCATTTCTCTTTGTTCTCGATTATACAATAGCAAATGTTGCTGTACCTTATATTGCCGGTGGACTTGCATCTGGTGTAAGTGAAGGGACTTATGTAATTACCGCTTTTGCTGTAGGAAATGCTGTTTTTGTTCCAATGACAGGCTATTTTTCTGAGCGATTTGGGATGATTCGAACTCTAAGTTTGTCTCTTTTTTTATTCACTATTTTTTCTCTTTTTTGTGGAGTGGCTCCAAATTTAGTTGCTTTAGTTGTATTTAGGTTTTTACAAGGAGCTGCAGCGGGTCCATTAATCCCTTTATCACAAGGGCTTTTAGTGTTTATTCAGCCTAAAAAAATAATCAATTTAATTTTAGCTATCTATGCAATGGTTGTTTTGGTTGCGCCAGTATTTGGTCCAATTGTAGGCGGCTATTTTTGTATTTACTATGATTGGCGATGGATTTTTTATATTAACTTACCGGTCGGACTTTTTTGTGCAGGGTCTGTCTATAAAATTTTGAAACCAATTAACAAAACAAATTCAAAGCAAAAGGTCGATCTTACAGGTTTTGCACTTCTTCTTATTGGAATGACGGCATTGCAAATTTTTCTTGATAAAGGGCAAGAGTGGGATTGGTTCAAGTCAGAGAAAATCTGGATAATGGCTATCCTCGCATTTTTAGGGATTTTTTATCTTCTTCTCTGGAGTATTCTTAAAAAAAATGCTGTTTTAGAACTCTCTCTCCTTCGGAATCGTAATTTTGCAATTGCTAATATAGTTGTTTTCTTCTCTTACTCGATGTATTTTGGCAGCATTGTTGTGATTCCTCTCTGGCTTCAAACACAAATGGGGTATAACGCTTTAGCTGCTGGGATTGCTGTTGCCCCAATTGGAATTGGTTCGATAGTTGTATCATTAGCGGTAGCAAAACTGCTGACTAAAATAGGACCTATTTGGCCTATGATGATAGGCTTTATTATTATTGCGATATCAAGTGAATATGTACGGTATTTTCCTGCTGATATTGATAGATATCACATTATGCTATCCCGTTTTATTTTAGGAATAGGAATAGGTTTTTGGATTACGCCCATGATGAATATGGCTGCACTTTCATTGCCTGAAGATAAGATTGCTAGTGGACTTGGCATTTTTCATCTTGTTCGAGGTATTTCCGGAGGAATTGGTGCCTCTTTATATCCAACTCTTTATTTACGTAGGCAGATACATCAACATGCTAATTTAATTGAACACCTAAATGAGTTTAAAGAGAGCGCAAGAGAGTATATTCAAGAAATAGGATCTCTCCCTCTAGCTGAGGTATTAATTGAAAGGCAGGCCTCTGTGATTGCAATAAATGAAGTTTTTCACTTAATGGCAATTGTTGTTTTCCTTCTTACTCTCGTTCTTCTTTTTGCATTTAAAACAAAACATCAAACAGATGAAGAAGTAGTCCTTTTAGCAGCTGATTGAATGACATCTACAATTTGATGGGTTTTTAAAAGTCTTTTAAAAACCCAAACAGCTGAAAATAGAGAGCAGGCAACAGCTACGATAAGAGGTAAATAGACCCAGATAGCTGCGCAAATACCACAGAGAAAAGAGACGATAGCTTCGATTAAAATAAAAAGAGCCTGGCTAACTCCAAGCGCTTCGCCATGATTTTCAGACGGTGAATAATCTGTAACAAGAAAAGCAGAAAAGCTAAAGCCTAGCGCATTGAAGTAGCTTGTTATAAATAGAAACACCCAGAGAGAGCCATTAAATGAGATAGTCAATAAAAGGATAAGTGATATGGCTGTGCCGATAGCGCTGATGCACATAACTTCTTTTCTAGAACAATATTTTAAATAAATCCAGTAAGTGAATGGGGCAAAGCAGTATGAGCATGAAAGAAAGGTTTCAACAGTTCCAAGTCTTGCTGGTTCAAAGTTATATTGCTTCATTAGGAATAGAGGAATATAGGATGTGAAGATAAATGTAGCGGCATAAAAAGAGGTGTTGCTAATGAGTATAGGTCTAAGCGCTGCATGTTTAAATGATGTGAGAGTTGAGAAAAAGGGAGTTATATCAAAAACTAATTTAGTTGAAGGCGCAATTTTAGGTCCTTTGAAATAGAAAAAAATAAGAATAAAACAAATTAAGTAGATTGAGGCTGCGGCTAAAAATGGGACAGAAAGAGCGTATATTGAAAGTGAAGGATGGGCAATTAAGTTCCAGCCCACAAAAGATCCAATAATCCATCCACTGTTAATAACCATAGTTGTCCAAAATTCAAGATTTGGCAGTTTCTTTTCTGCATCTTTTTCTAGTCCTATGAGCGTTGTATAGGCAAGTGAATAGCAACCATCAAAAAATCCGGTAAAAAAACGGATAAGAAGTAATAGAACAAGTGAGGAAAATTGAATTGCAAATGCTGATAAAAGGTACATTAGCCCAACTAATAAAAACGTGATTACTAGCACCTTTTTCTTACCGAAATTATCAGAAAATTTACCAATGAGTGGCGTTCCGATAAATGCGCCGACATAATAGGTTGTGTAAGTTAGACCAAGTAATATACTTCTTGTAGCAGTAGAGTAATCTTCTGGGAGAAAATTATAGCTAGAATTTAAAAAAATTGTAGGAAATAGGGGAAATGCAAAGTAGAACCCAAGGTAACTACCCATTAATACTAGGAAAATGATGAGTCTATCTTTCATCTCTAAGTGATTCATTATACAAGCGTGCTTGTTTATGAAAAGAAAGATCGCAAAATAAATATAGTTTTTTGTAAGCCCTTCTAGTATAGTCTCTCAATCGTATGCAAGAGACAGTATTAATAGGTAATAAATCGGTTCAATGGATCGATCATCCGCACGGTGTTGATGAGAGCTTTTTTAATG
>CAMBTZ010000030.1 GCA_945870925.1 Chlamydia trachomatis
CATTATGAAATCAGAAATCATTTAGAAAAGCTTGATGCCGCCTGCTCCATCCTTAGATCCATCCTAATATCTCAATTTCCTGAAAAACCATCCCCAGATCTTTATACGCTTACAACTATATACTTAAGAAAACTTAAAACTTTTCCTGAGCCATCTATACTCACTTTAAGTTTTCAAATGAAACTTCTCAACTTTGAAGGTCTCTTTCCTGAAACAAAAGAAGAACTTGAAATACCTCTAACATCAGATGATTGGCTTACTCTTGAATGCCTATGTCATGCAAAAAAATTTGAAATGCTTGAATCTATCCCCCTAACACCGTATATTATAGAAAAAGCAACAAACCTATTTAATGATCGAATCACAGAATTTAACTAACTTAGGAATTTTAAGAATTTGCGGAAAGGGGGACTTGAACCCCCACAGGAAACCCCACTACCACCTCAAAGTAGCGCGTCTACCATTTCGCCACTTCCGCAAAATTAAATCTAAAAGAGGTGAGAAGTAACTAGTATATAAAAAATCAAAAATGGATGCAAGTATGAAGCGATTATTTATTATTTTTGTCCGAATCTACCAATACACCTTAAGCCCCTACTTCGGGTCCTGCTGCCGCTTTCACCCCTCCTGTTCCAACTATTCCATTGAAGCATTAAATAAATACGGCACTCTAAAAGGAATCTATCTCACACTAAAACGCCTTATTAAATGCGGACCTTGGCATAAAGGCGGCATCGATTTACCTTAAAAGCTGCACTAAAACCTAGAACGTCTTTTTAAACTGAAATCTAGATCTAGCTTGATGGGTTTGTATCAAAAATTCAACGCAAAGGCACAAAGCTAGATATCCTATTTTAAATTCATTTTATTTATAAAATAGTAGAAGCACAGCAGGGCCTCTTCTTTTCTTTGCACCTTTGTTTCTTTGCGCCTTTGCGTTGAATTTTAGGATTTTTTTTATTGGAATATCTTATATAGAAAGCTTCTTAGGTTTTAAGACAGCTTCTAAGTACTTGTTTAATATCTTGTAAAAGTTCAAAAAAATTGGGGGCAAAAAAAATACTAAATAGCAAAGTAGCGCAACCCTATACTGATGATGCAGCTTGTAGCAATCGCAATAATTGTTACTTCAGGTCTTTCTTCATAATGAATGCGTGCTAAGGTAGCTCCAAAACCAATTGATCTTGCGACAATATTGGATGTCAAATTCATGACAACTAGCCCCTCAGCTGTTGCATACCCTAAAAGAACTGATAGAATAAGTATTGATCGCACCATTTTAATAGGCTCCTGGCTCAAGAGCTCCCTATCTCTCATCAAGAAAGAATCGGGCCTAACCATTAAAGTTGAGATTTTATTGATTTTCAGCATTAGTTAACCTAAATCTAATATTAAAATTAATTGAATTGAAACAGACGTGTATAGGGAACAAAATCCATAGGACATACTAACTCATGAATGTAATTTCTAGCTAAGGTTTCCTCCTCATCGGCAAAAAATGATAGGATTGCAGGCCAAAGCTCAGCATCCATATCTTCCATTTCTTCATAGTATATAGTATAAGTCACCTCCCCAAGCACTTCTTCTTCATCTTGACAACGATCCATAGCCTTCATTAAAACAAATTGAAAAACCCTCGCAATAGAACGCAATGCCTCATAATCAAAGTTATTCAATGAATCTGTTATAAAGCTTTTTTCTTCTTGCGTAAAGTAGTGATAATCAACCATAGCTTCCATTTCCGTTCTTGCTGCTAAAACAGTTTCTCCAATGTCACTCTCATAACCATCCTCATCAATATAACTAATTGTACTAGCAGAACCTACAGGACTTACCATTTTTAAAACCTTATTTACTTCTAAGCCACTTAAAATAACAAAGATACCCGTTAAATTCAAACCGAATTCTTTTTTTTGATTATTTTTTTGTAAATATGAGCAAGCCCTGCTATAATATTTTTATAAATAACTAAATTTAAACATATAACAAGAGGTTAATATGAATCCCGCAGGCGAACCAAGAGCAGCATCCCCAGAGTACTATGATGTTATACGGGATACTCCAACAAGAACTCTACATATCCAACAGGCTTTAGACTCAATTGAAGAAATGAATGTTTCAGAATTTTTTAATCCGATCGAAAAAGCTGTAATCACATTTTATGGCAATCGCATGGAAGATGAGCTCTTAAATTCAATTGCAATGATTTTTCAATACGCCATAAGACCTTCATTAGAGTATATTGAAGATGATGGCATAGAGGAATTAACCGACTGGGAAGTTATGCTTTTTAGCGCACTTCTTCATCATTTTGCAGATGAGGGCTCAACTAAAGCTTATCTCGAAAACTTACCTGAACCGCAACTTGCTTAACATTAGAACTTAAGGGATCAATAACTCCTGACCAGGCTTAAGAGTGTCGGTTTTAAGGTGATTATGCGCCCGAAGCGATTCTATTGTAACTTTATATTTACGGGAAATTTTCCAAAGACTATCTCCGTCTATAACTGTGTGCTTTTTTATGACGAGCGAATAGGCCGCGGGAATAGGCTTAGAAACTTCTTTTTGAGCAAACATTGTAGGTAGAAATACTTTAAGCGCTTGCTCATGATCATAAGGAGTAGGTGGAGCTTTTTTTGCAAATAGATAAAGCTTTAGAGCGGCCTCTTTCCTAACTTCATCCGATCTGACACTACATAGTATTTGTTTTAAAAATATGTTACTCGAAAGGGCGTTTTCTTTAACTAACTCAACAAGTTTATGTAATTCAAGATCGGTCAATTTTCTCAATATGTGTTCATTATCAAGGGCGATCCAAAGCTCAGCTGCACTTGAAGCTCCCTTTTTAACATAATCCTGAAATAGAGCTCTCATCCCTTCAAGAAAGTCGCCACCATTTTTTGTCTTTAACACCCATTGCTGTAATTGTTCAAAATTACCTTCAAGAAGGAAGTTTAAAATCTTTTCTTTGGGAAGCGTATCATCCAGTCTCTTTAAAGCAGTTTGAATCATATAAAATTCAGCAGTCATATAAAATGCTGTTTCCAGCGTAGAATCCCTTTCTGCACCTTGTTTTTTAAGATCAGAAAAAAGCCCTTCCGTTGTAAAAGGCCACTTTTCTTCTTTTATAAATTTTTCTACCATTTCAAAATCAAGATCATCAAGATTTGGGAAAACCTCCACTTGAAAGCTCTCTCCACCATCCTGATGAATAAACGTCAACTTACGCCGTTGAAGAGATTTTCCGGATATGGCTTTATCTAAATTTAAATAGTGATAATTTACAAGGCAGGCTAAAGCTAGATCTCTTCTTGCATAACCATCTTGTAGAATAGTTTTAATTTTAAGCTCTTTAACAAGCTCCCCAAATGAATTTTTAAAATAAATTGATAAGACTTCACCATTAGATTTTTCTAAAACAATTTTTTTTGTCGAAAGAGTCTCTTTTTTTTCCTGCTCCCGAGAAGTGTAAATCACAACTGTCAAAAGACCAATATTTAAGGCTACACTAACCAGAAGAAGTTTGGTTAGTAATCGGATCTTCTTCATCCACGGGTTTTCAAACATCTCTACTTCCATAGCTTTACTATACTCTAATATTGCTGTGAAAACAAGAATTAGGTATTATTACAGCCATGAAAATTCCTTTTTCCTGGTTAAAGAAATACGTCCTTTTTTCACAGTCACCCGCGGAGGTAAGTGAACTCTTAACTCTATCCGGATTAGAAGTTGAAAAAATAGAGCTTGATACTTTTGATTTTACTGATGTTATTATTGGATTGATTCTTGAGCTATCCCCTCACCCGGAAGCTGACCGACTACAAATCCTTATTATCTCCGATGGTGAGAAAAACTATCAGGTAGTTTCCGGAGCACCTCTTCTTATACAAAACAGTAAAGTTGCCTTCGCAAAAGAAGGCGCTACTCTTAAAGATGAAGACGGAAAGCTGATTGTAATTAAGAAAACAAAACTCAAAGGGATCGATTCCTTTGGAATGCTCTGCTCAGAACAAGAGCTTGGACTATCAAATAATGGCGACTCTGTTTTAACTTTACCGGATGATGCACCGATTGGAAAAAATCTTGGCGATTTTTTAAGAGACCCTACACTTTCTATTGCCTTAACACCTAACTTAGGTCACTGCCGAAGCATTATTGGGGTCGCAAGAGAACTTTCAGCCCATTATAATGAACCTCTGATACCTTTAAAAGTCACCCTTAAAGAAGATGTTGATAATACTACCCAAAATAAAATTCAGATAGTCAATGAAGATACGACTAATTGCTTCCAATACAGTTGCCGAATAATGCAAGGCGTAGAAGTTACACAGTCACCTTACTGGCTTAAAGAGCAGTTAAGAAAGGCCGGATTTAGAAGCATTAATACAGTCGTCGACATTAGCAATCTTGTATTACACGAACTAGGCCAACCTCTTCACATTTATGACTACGACAAGATTAAGCACAAACAATTAACTATTAGACCATCACAAGAAGGCGAAAAGATAACCACCTTAGACCAAATAGAGCGCGAACTTCCTGAAGGGACCCTTCTTATTTGTGATGGTTCAAAGCCCACAGCGATTGCGGGAATAATGGGAGGGCTTGACAGCTCTGTAACAGAAGCGACCTATAACATTCTAATAGAAGCAGCACAATTCCACCCCACATCCATTAGAAAAAGTAGCAGAACACTGGGTTTAAGAACTGAATCTTCTGCTCGATTTGAAAACGAGATCGATTCTGCAGGAATAAAACTTGCTTTAGATTATGCAACTAGCCTTATTTCTCAAATATGTGGTGGCCGCATATTAAAGGGAACCGTAGAACAATCTCCTAAGACCTATAAGCCTAGATTTCTAACCTGCAGACTCTCTAGAGTCAATGCACTTTTAGGAACAAAGCTTTCCTTAAGCGAAGTTGAGACATACCTTACAAGACTTGGATTTACCCTCTCTTCCGATGGAACTGATCTCTATCAACTCAAGATCCCAAGCTGGCGAAATGACATCTCTGCCGAAATTGATATCATAGAAGAGGTCGCTAGAATCTACGGATATAATAATATACCTCGAAATCTACCGAGACATATTAGCTCAAAAATCCCTCACACACCATTATACAGCCTAAGCAAACTTGTTCAGAAAAAAATGATCGGATTTGGCTTGCAAGAATTTATAACCTGCAACCTCATTAGTCCGAAAATTTGCAACCTTGAGTTAGAAAGCGGAATATTTAAAAGCGACTACATTAAAGTACTACACGCAAAATCTGAAGATCAATCTATCTTGAGACCTTCACTTCTTCCAGGCTTGATATCTGCTGTTCAAACTAATCAAAATCAAGGAATATTTGACATAAACGCATTTGAAATAGGACAAATTCATTTTCGTGATGGAACAAGCTTTGCTGAAAAAACCGCTCTTGGCATAATTTTAACCGGCAATAAAGACCCTCAACATTTTGATTCTAAATCTAAAAAAGTAGATTTTTTTGATTTAAAAGGGGTTCTTGAATCTCTTTTTTCAGCACTTCTTATAGATGATATTGTCTTTGAAATTTCATCCTTCAAAACATTCCACCCAAAAAGACAAGCATCCCTTTCCATTCACGATAAAATTTTCGGTGTAATTGGCGAGCTACACCCGTCTTTAAGCAAGAAGCTTGGATTAAAAGAAGACATTCTTTTTGCGGAAATCGACGTTCATGTTTTAGAAAAATATCACACCTTACTACCTCAATACACAGGACTACCCCTCTTCCCTGGCTCTGAAAGAGATTGGACAATAACAATGAAGAGATCAACAGATCTTAGTTCACTTCTTGAAGCCCTAAAAAATGTAAACTGCCCTCTTTTAAAGCAATTTCAACTTTTAGATATATATATGGGCACGAATGTTTCTCCAAATGAAAAAAATGTCTCTTTTCGCTTTACGTATAGAGATGATGCGAGAACCCTCGACATCGATCGCGTAGAAGAAGAACACACAAAAGTAATTACCTACTTAAAAAAATTCAGTTGAAAAAAACAAATCTTTAAGCGATCGTTAGATTCTAATTTGTGATTTGAAAAGGGTTGTAGGTTTTATATGAAAAAAAGATATTCTATTTTGTTCCCAGCTATGGCACTAGTCCTAATGTCATGTAGTGAAGGAAATAACAAACAAGTAATTTCACAAAGATACGTACATAAGTACGGCTACGATGTATCTCGTGATGAGTGGAAAGCAGAATCATATCCAGGACATGTTCTAACGACGCTTAGAGACGGGAAAACCATCACAGAACCATACGAAGACGGTCTGATTCACGGAGCAAGAACAGAAACTTATCCTCACAGCCAAACTATACAGACTCTTGAACAATATGAAAAAGGCAACCTTCAAAAGCGGGTAAGTTTTAATGTTCGCGGCGTACCTCAAAAAGAAGAAGTTTTTAAAGCAGAAAACCATGTTATTATTACTGCTTGGTATCCGAACGGAACTCCAAAATCAAACGAAGAATTTAGAGACGACATTTTAATAAATGCGCAATATCTAAACGCTTCAAATGAAACAGATTCTCGTATTGAAAACGGCACAGGTGAAAGAACCATCCGTAATCAAAGCGGCGACATTCTATCTAAGGAAGTCTTTAATAACTATCTACTTACTTATGTCGAAACCTACTATCCTAACAACACTCCCCACACAACAACCTCTTATGAAAACAATCTTCTTCATGGCGAAAAGAAAGAATTCGCAATGACTGGAGAACCTATTTGTGTTGAACACTATTATAAGGGTTTTAAACACGGATTAGCTACATACTATCAAAATGGATACAAATATTCTGAAATCCCTTATTCACACGGACATAAAAATGGGATCGAGAGACACTATATTGATGGAGAGATCATTGTGGAAGAGACTGAATTCCGCGACGGAATCAAACAAGGATCTTCTGTTCTTTATTGCGATGGTAGCGCTAAAACTACCTGGTACTTTGAAAATCAAGTAGTATCAAGATCTAAATATGAGCAACTTATGGATCGTCATGAACTGATTATGGGCATGCAACAAAGATAATTCCTGTCTTCTCTACAAAGATGGATATAAATCCCCACTACGTAACCCGTAGTGGGCTTTTTATTTCTATTTCAATAAAAAATGATGAATTAATTATGAAGTAATGTTATTTATTATATTATGAACGAAAATGATTATAAAAAAAAGATCGCGAAATTAGAATCAATAAACGATCAGATACAGGCTGAATTCAATCATTTAGAAAATCTTCTGAAGAAAGTCGGATTTGAATCAGGAATTAAATCCTTAAAAGAAGCAGCTAAAGAACTTCTAGATAATCGAGCAGATGAAACTAAAGAGTAAAAATTAGAGAATCAACTAAAGCGTAGCAATAGCTAATTTTTCATCCTTAGATAGTCTTCTGAAAGGTTTTGGCCTAGCATCAGAAATAAAATCCCTTACCCGACCTTCATTTAAACATTTAATAGAACAACAACCTTCATGCTCTTCAACACATTTCGGGCATGAGATAAACAGATCATTACAATCCATATTAGCACAATTGTAATAAGTATCACTTTTCTCGCTACAAAATCTGCATTCACTGATAATTTCCTCATTATCCTCAGATATAGGAACTACCAATCGATCATCAAAGACGAAGAGCTTTCCACGCCAATGTTTTTTTCCTTCTTTTAAGCCGTATTGAATCACTCCACCTTTTAAATGGTAGACAGTATCAAAACCCTCATCTTTCATTAGAGCTGAATAGATTTCGCAACGAATTCCGCCAGTACAATACATCATTATTTTTGTCTTCGCAGGATCCACAGTTTTTGCAAGGTTCTTAGCATACTCAGGAAAACCTCTAAATGTCTCTAAATCCGGACAAACAGCTCCTTCAAAATAACCGACATCAGATTCATAGTTATTACGAACATCAATTAGAATAGTTTCATCGTCTTTATTATCAAGTTTAGCCGACCATTCAGCAGGAGAGAGATATTCACCACGTTTTGATAAATCAATCTCTCTATCTACTGCAACCAGCTCTTTCCTAACCTTTACTGTCAATTTCGCAAATGCGTGCTCAGGCCACTCATGCAATTTAACCTCAGTCCCCTTAAATCGCTCATCTGCATTAATCCAATCTACGTAGGCTTCTACATTTGAAGCGGGCAATGACAACTGACCATTGACCCCTTCGCTAGAGATATAAATACGAGACCTGCCATCTAAAGATTTCAAAATATCTTTATGACGCCTGACTTCAGCTTCAGGATTTTCAATTTTAGTAAATATATAGTAAGCTAATACCCTGTATTCCATAGCTACAAAGTATAAACCTCCTCTACATTTTTTTTCAATATACTATTTGTTCATAGAAATTTTAATTTTTGTTGTGGAAAAAACCCCATCTAGCATATGATTTTTGCTTTATACAACTCTATTGATGGGAGAAATATGGTACGCTACACAGGACCAAAGAACAGACTAGCAAGACGCTTTGGCGCAAACGTTTTTGGTAAGACAAGAAATCCTTCTGCTCATAAGCAAAACCCACCGGGTGTGCATGGCGCAAAAAAGAAGAAAAAATCTGATTATGGTGTTCAGCTAGAAGAACAACAAAAATTACGTGCCTGCTTCGGTATGATCACAAGAAAACAGCTTGTTCGCTATTACAAAGAAGCTGTTCTTCAAGCAGAAAACACTCAAGAAGCATTCCTTCAAAGACTTGAGACAAGACTAGACTCAATTGTGTACCGTTTAAAATTTGGTCTTACACCATTTCACGCTCAACAATTAGTTGCTCATGGTCACATTTTAGTTGATGGCAAAAAAGTTGACGTTCGCTCATTCCAAGTAAAACCAGGCATGAAAATCTCACTACACGAGCAGTCAAAATCAAATAATCATATCAAGCAATCTCTTGAAAGAGCTGCTATTGCAGTTCCTGAATATTTGAGCTTAGATGCTGTTAAAATGTGCGGCGAACTTGTTGTTCTTCCACATGCAGACCAAATCCCTCTTCCTTTAGTAGTCAATGTAGCCGTTGTTTGTGAGTTCTTAGCTTACACTACCTAAGGAATAGATCATGAAAGAAGAGATTCTTCTAGGCGCTCACACCTCCGCAGCTGGAGGGGCTTATAAGGCTCTTCTTCATGGAAAAGAAATTGGCGCCTCTACTATTCAATTTTTCACTAGCAATCAAAAGACTTGGGAAGGAAAAGTCCTTTCCGATGAAGATATCTCACTATGGAATGCGGCAAAAGATGAGACCGGAATCCGAGTGACCATGAGTCACGATAGCTACCTTATTAATCTAGGCTCTCCAAATCCCGATGTATGGACTAAAAGCAAGAAGGCATTTGGGTCCGAAATCAAACGTTGTCATCTTTTAGAAGTTGATTATATGAATTTCCATCCGGGCGCTTTCACCACAAGCTCCACTGAAGAGTGTTTAGATCTTATAGTTTCCACATTACTTGAATTTGAAGAACTAGCAGCAAAAGGAAAAACTCGCCTTTTACTAGAGACTACTGCCGGACAGGGCAGTTGCGTCGGCTATCGCTTTGAAGAACTCGCCTATATTATAGAGCGGACAAAGAAAAAAATCCCTATTGGTGTTTGCATTGATACTTGTCATATTTTTGCAGCCGGCTATGACATTCGAACAAAAAAAGGGTGGACACACACTCTTAAAGAGTTTGACGATGTTATTGGACTTGATCATCTTTACGCCTTTCACATGAATGATTCTCTTCAACCATTTGGCTCGAGAAAAGATCGTCACGCCTCTCTAGGAGAAGGCGAAATAGGTTTAGAATGCTTTGAATTTATCATGACCCATCCAAAACTAAAACATCTTCCGAAATATTTAGAGACCCCCTATTCTGAAAAATGGCCTGATGAAATTCTTTTACTAAAAAACATGGCCAAAGGAGTTTTTCATGCTACCTGAGACTACTACTGTTATACACAAACGGATCAAGGTATCCGAATTAAAAACAGACCCCTCCCTTCTTGATCAAGAAGTGATAGCAAAAGGTTGGGTACGAACACTTCGAAATCAAAAATCATTTGCATTTATGGAAGTAAATGATGGCTCAACTGTATCTAATATCCAAGTGATTTTAAACAACTCGCTTACCAACTATGAAGAACTAGTTCAAACAATTCAAACAGGCGCTTGCGTTACAATTTCCGGCGTTTTAGTTTCAAGTCCCGGTGGAAAACAGAGCGTAGAAATACAAGCAAAAGAAGTTAAAATTCTTGGAAATGCACCAACTGACTTTGTATTACAAAAAAAAAGACACTCTTTTGAATTCTTAAGAACTATAGCTCACCTGCGCCCCCGAACAAATACATTTGGGGCTGTCATGAGAGTGAGAAACAGCCTTGCTTTTGCAACACACAAGTTTTTTCAAGAACGAAATTTTCTCTATTTAAACACCCCTATTATTACCTCTTCTGACTGTGAAGGGGCTGGTGAAATGTTCGCTGTATCAACTTTAAATTTTGAAAAACCACCTAAAGACGAATCCGGAAAAATAGACTATCGTGAAGATTTTTTTGGAAAAAAAGCTTTTTTAACAGTTTCCGGTCAACTCAATGGTGAAGCATACGCTTTGGCACTAAGTGACATTTATACCTTCGGACCAACTTTTAGAGCGGAAAATTCAAACACAACAAGACATTTAGCTGAATTTTGGATGATCGAACCTGAAATGGCTTTTGCAGATTTAACAGATGACATGAATTTAGCTGACACTTATCTAAAATATCTTATTGCGTATATTTTAAAGCACAATAAAGAAGATTTGGAATTCTTCAACTCATTTATATCTAACGGCTTAATAGAAAAACTGGAACATGTCGTCAAAACTCCTACGGTTAGAATTTCATACTCAGATGCAATCCAAATTCTTGAAAAAACAGACAACCCTTTTATCTTTCCGGTTAAATGGGGAATTGACTTGCAGTCCGAACATGAAAGATTTTTAACGGAAGTACATTTTAAAGGCCCTGTTATTGTTTATAACTACCCAAAAGAGATTAAGTCCTTCTATATGAGACGCAATAGTGATGAGAAAACGGTAGCAGCTATGGATCTCTTAGTACCCGGAATAGGGGAACTTATAGGCGGAAGCCAGCGAGAGGAGCGTCTTGATGTTTTGGAAGCCACCATTCTAGCTCAAGGACTTGACATAGAAAACTACGACTGGTATCTTGATCTCCGAAGATATGGAAGTGCTCCACATGCAGGGTTTGGCCTTGGATTTGAAAGGCTTGTGCAATACGCCACCGGTATGGAAAATATTCGTGACGTTATCCCCTTCCCAAGATATCCACAACATGCTCTATTTTAAAGTAGAGGATAACCCAAGGATAAATTTATGTCAGACATAGGCTCTGTTGGAAGTTCAAGTACACCGAACACAAACCCAACTAATACTCAAATAGCAGCCGCAAAGGCCGCTGACACATACACGCCAAGTGAATTATCATCTGCCGGCGGTTGGGGAAACTTTGAAAAATTCCTTGGTAAAAAGGATTTTGCTGAATTTAAAAATAACCTTTGCAGATCAATTGGCGATCAAATCGGACAAATTCAAAAAAGAGCAGCGATAGCGGCAAAGCAACTTAAAAATTCAGAAGAGGGTAAAGACATAAATGACACATAAAAGTTTTAATATTGAAAAAGATGAGACCCTCATAAGACTTGATAAAGTCCTAGCTCTTAGATTTCCCGAGCATTCTCGCAACTATTTTCAATATTTAATTGATAGCGGAAATGTCTTAATTAACGGCTCAAGCATCAAGAAAAAAGACAAAACCACTTTTGGCGACTTTGTAACTATTAAACTTATTGCATCTCCTGATCCAGGTGTAACTCCTCAAAACATACCATTAGATATTCTCTACGAAGATGATTTTATCATAGCTATCAATAAACCTCGCGGAATGGTTGTCCATCCTGGCGCAGGAAACCCTTCAAAGACATTAGTAAATGCCCTTCTCTACCACACTAAGTCTCTTCCTGAAGCATCAAGCCCTCTAAGACCTGGAATAGTCCACAGACTTGATAAAGAGACTTCCGGAGTCATTATAGCCGCAAAGACTGAACTTGCTCATGCGCGTCTTGTCGATCTTTTCAAAACACGTAAAATTGAAAAGCAATATTTAGCAATATGTGAAAATACTCCTGCTGAAGGCACAGTCTCTCTCCCGATCGGAAGACATCCGGTAAAAAGAAAAGAGATGACTATAAGAGAAGATGGAAAAGAAGCTATTACAGAAATTTCTGTCCTTGACAAAACGGGAAAATACTCTCTAGTACTTCTAAAACCCAAAACCGGCAGAACTCACCAGCTAAGAATTCACCTAAAAACATTAAAAGCGCCTATAGTTGGAGATAAAATATATGGCGGCAGTCGAAAAGATGCACCACATATGCTCCTACATGCGTATAAATTAAATTTTATTCACCCATTTTTTGGGACTCCCATCCAATTAGAAGCACCTATTCCAAAAGAATTCCTTTTTTCTCTAGAAAAATAAGTTCTATTTATTTTATTCTGGAACCACTGTAAAAACAAGGAACGCACTATGAAAGAGTTTGTAGGCTACATCGTAAAAAATCTCGTGGACCATCCTGATAAAGTTATTATCAACGAAATCGGAGGAACACAAACCTTAATTATCGAATTAAGCGTAGAGAAATCTGATATCGGCAAGATCATTGGAAAGAAAGGAAAAACTATTAACGCCATCCGTACTTTGCTTATGTCTGTAGCAAGCCGCAATGGTCTACGTGTCAACCTTGAAATCTTAGAAGAAGGCCAGCCTTCACACCAAGAAGTTGCTCAAGAAGTTTAAATTTCTTCAGCTATCTATCACGATTGTCTAACCCGGAAAGAAATTCTTTTCGGGTTTATATTTATGAATTTTGACGGCAATATTCAGCGACACAAAGCGTTGTAGCGATAGC
>CAMBTZ010000031.1 GCA_945870925.1 Chlamydia trachomatis
ATCTAGAACTAGCCTATTTTGAAGTACCTACAATTACTTCATTTCCCCTTCCTAAAATTGAACAATTCCTCCTTCAACACATTTTTAAAGTATTCCTTCCTCACTATTCAATCTCAAATCTTCTTGCTGAAAGACGAGTTTTTCCCGAATATATTGGTTCTTTTGCAACATTAGATAATCTTAAACAAGAGGCTGAAAATTATGCAACCAACTCCGAATTACGCGCTTTTTCAATCTCAGGCTGCCGGGTCGTCAAAAAACTACTTGAATCCGATAATTTCTCAACCAAATCATCAGAAATTCTTTCAAATCTTCTTGTAGAAATTTAAGAGGGTATCCCCTACAATATTCAAGCATTATGCAAGACGCTTTTTACATATATATAGACCGACTAGGAGATGGAGAGGTTGAATTCCTCGATGCAGAGGTCGATTCTGACTTTTTAGAGGTGACTGATGGCAATCTTTTCTTCCCTGAAAAGATTACTTTTCAAGGAACTGCCTACTTAGCTGAAACTCATCTTATTTTAACACTTGATATTTCAACTCATTTTCAAACCTATTGTAAAATATGTAATGAACTGATTGTCCTCCCTTTTTCACTAAAAAGTCTTTATATCACTGAAGATGTAGCGAATATCCCACAGAAAATTTTTGACTTAAGAGAAACTTTAAGGGATGCTATCCTCTTAGAGATCCCTCTATATTCAGAGTGTGAAGGTGGCTGTCTTATGCGCAAAGATTTAAATAAATATTTAAAACAAGACTCAGTCTTAACTTTCAAGGAGATTTAACAATGGCAGTACCTCGTGCCCGGCACTCAAATGCTAAAAAAAACAGTAAACATGCACATTTAGCAAAAAAACCACTTGCGTCTACAATTTGTTTAAATTGCAGAAACTCGATTCTTCCTCACCATATGTGCCCTTCCTGCGGTCATTATAAAGGGAGAAGTTACAATACTGAAAAAGACGCTTAGTAATAATCTTTTTTTCCGTGTAGAATGAGACCAACTAATCGATTATACTACTAGGCCCATGCATGAAAGAAATTCTTTTAAATATTGAATCAAAAGAAACCAGACTTGCGACCATCGTTGACCGACGGTTGCAAGAGCTTGTTGTTGAACGAAAAAAAAACCGCCAGATCACAGGTAACATTTACCGTGGCCGGGTAACAAATATCCTTTCAAACATACAATCAGCGTTTATTAACATTGGTGAAGGCGAAAACGGCTTCATTCATATATCTGATATTGTTGAAAACACTCAGAAATTTCAAGAGTTGTTTGATATGGACTTTGACTGGGATTATGACGCTACCTCATTAAAGGCTCAACAGTCAAAAGAAAATGACATTTCAAAAATTTTAAAAGCCGATCAAACTGTTCTTGTCCAAGTCGTCAAAGAGGCTATCGGAAGTAAAGGCGCTAGACTGACATCTAACGTGTCAATTCCAGGTAGATATCTAGTTCTTCTACCAAACACTTCTCATAGAGGGGTTTCCAAGAAAATTTCAGATCCAGGTATGCGCGATAGACTTAAACAGATTATACGTTCATTTGAAATGCCTACCGATATGGGTCTTATTTGTAGAACTGCGAGTACGCTTGCCTCTACAGATCAGCTTGTAGAAGAAGCTCACGAACTTGTTGAACATTGGAATAGAATCATAGATACATTCCAAAAGGCTGATGGCCCTGTATGTCTCTATAGAGAATCAGATCTTATTAAACGTGCTATCATGACAGCGCTTGATAAAAAGTTTAATCGCATATTAATTGATAACCAACAGACGTATGCAGCCTGTTTAAAAATGTATAACAGGTATAAAGACGAAGATCAGACATTAAAAATTGAATACTATCGCGATTCAATACCGATGTTTAAAAAATTTAATGTCGAAAAGGAAATTGAGCGCGCACTAGCTAGAAAAATTTGGCTCCCAAGCGGAGGCTATCTCTACTTCGATCGTACAGAAGCCATGTATACTATTGACGTTAACTCAGGACGAAGCCAGAAAAATGATGGGCCGTCCGATGTTGAAGAGACTTTAGTAAAAATCAACATGGAAGCAGCTGATGAGATTGCAAGACAATTAAGAATTAGAAATATTGGCGGCTTAATTGTTTGCGACTTTATTGATATGCGTTCAAGAAAAAATCAAAGACGTGTACTCGATCGTATTAAAGAAGCGATGAAGGATGATTCAGCTAAATGTACAATACTTGGGATGAGTGAATTCGGCCTTGTTGAAATGACAAGACAGCGCAGCAAAGAGTCTTTGATGCAAACTCTATTCACAGACTGCCCGTATTGCACCGGGAAAGGGATCATTAAGAACTTTGAAAGCGTTTCAATTGAACTTGAACGTTCTTTAAAGGAATTGATTTTACAGCATGAAGAATATGCATTAGAAGTCTCGATTCATCCTGGACTTGATCATTTTCTTGAGCATACCGACAAAAAATACCTTGAGAAAATGGCAATAAAAATGAACGCCTCGGTTCTCTTTAAAACTAATGATCTGCTTCATTTAAATGATTTCGAAATTTTTTCAAGCATTTCTGGAAAACAACTTGAGTACTGAAAAAACATTTAACACCTTGATAGAGCCCTTTAAATTAAGGGCTCCAGAAAGTAAATACTGGAAAATTATGGCTGATTTTCTGGACGATTTTGAGACTATTATTGAATCCAAAGGTCTTAATAAAGACCTTTATCGCAAGCCAATTATATCATATGCTGAGTTTGTTCTCAGACAGATTCAGACACCTTATAACTTTGAGCCCTACCATAAAGCACTCAGATCACCTTTTGATCATTATGAATTTGGATCTACTCTGTTTCGCCCTTTAATAAATTTTAATCGTTCTGCTTTTTTTGGAAAAGAAACCCTTAAAACGATAGAAACACTGCTAGCAAAAAACGAAAATGTAGTGATTTTTTCAAACCATCAAACTGAAATTGACCCGCAAGCTCTCAATCTTTTACTTGAAAAAGAGTTTCCAGATCTTCCGCCTCAGATTACTTATGTTGCCGGAGAAAGAGTGGTAACAGATCCTCTTGCCGTCCCTTTTAGTCTAGGAATGAATCTTTTCTGTGTATATTCTAAAAAATACTTCGACGTCTATCCTGATAGAAAAACTCAAATGCTTGAACACAATAAACGAACTATGCTCCGTTTAGGTGAACATTTAGATGGCGGTCATCAATGTATTACAGTTTTCCCAAGCGGAGGAAGAGATCGCCCTAATGAAAATAAAATCGTACAAGTTGCTAAATTTGATCCACAAAGCATCGAGCTTCTCTATCTTTTGGGAAGAAAATCAAAAACACCAACACACTATTTCCCTCTAGCATTGTCAACGCATGATATGCTTCCTCCTCCTGAAGATTTGCAAAAGGATCTTGGAGAAAAAAGACCTACGAATGAAGCAGCTGTTTATTTCCATTTTGGAAAAGAAATTGATATGGAAAATTTCCCAAATTCTGATACAACTGATAGAATCAAGAGAAAAGAATTACGCGCCGATTATATTTGGAGGCTCGTATGTGAAATGTACGAGCAATTCCCTAATTAGGAGCTTTCATGTTAAAAGTTATCACCTGTTTAACCGTTGCTTTATCTCTTCAAGCAAGTTCCTTTGAGATTATTGAGGATCAAAACACCCTTCAAATACTCTCCCCCTCTTTAAAAAGTAGAAAATCTATAAAAATCAAGCTTGATAACGGCCTTGAAGCATTTTTAATTTCAGATCCTGAAGCCAACCAATCTGCTGCAGCTTTATCTGTTGAGTCAGGCTCTTGCAATGATCCTGATGAATATCCAGGTATGGCTCATTTTTGTGAACATATGTTGTTTATGGGGTCAAAAAAATATCCTGATGAAAACACTTTTTGGCAAAAAATCACCGATAATTCCGGAACAACTAATGCCTATACAAAACCTGATCGCACTGTTTATATGTTTTCTATCAACCATGAAAGTTTTTCTGAAACTCTAGATATATTCTCAGGCTTTTTTACAGATCCATTATTCAAAGAGGATTCGGTAAAAAGAGAGCTTAACGCTGTTAATCAAGAACATCAAAAAAATATAGAAAATGATGGCTGGCGTGAATACATGGTCTTAAAGGAGAATGCAAATCCTAAAAATCCAAACAGTAAATTTAGCACAGGAACCGCAGCAACCCTAAGCATTATTTCTATTGATACACTACGAACTTGGTTTCAAAAACAGTATTCTGCTAACCAGATGCATCTTGTTATCTATTCAAAAGAGCCCTTAGAAAGTCTTATCACACTTACTACTTCTACATTTTCTCAGATCCCTTCGAATACTCCAATTAAAGAGTCCTTAGAACCTATGCTTTCCTGCGGACAGAAAGGTCATATTACTTTTATAGAACCGATTCAAAATCTTAAACGAATTAGTTTAGTTTGGGAGATGCCCCAAGAAGCTGCTTTGGATTATGATGGAAAAACACCAAATTTAATCGCATACGCACTTAATTCTAAAGGAGATAATAGCCTCTTTCAGTCGCTTAGAAAAGAAGGCCTTGCTGAGGGATTACATGCAGAAGCTGATAGACTAGGGAAGAATCTGGTTCTTCTTAATCTTTCCATTGACCTAACAAAATCAGGCATTGCAAATTTAGATGATGTTTTTACTCGAGTCTTTCAAACTATTTCCTATCTAAAACGTTCCTCAATTCCACCTCATTTATTTAATGAATATAAAAAAATGTCCGATATTGATTACCAGTGGCAATCTCGTTACTCAGCTTTTGAATATGTTTCTGAACTCGCTGATATCATGATTGATGAACCTCTATCAACATTTCCTCAAAAAAGCACGTCTATTCACGCTTACAAACCGAAAGTTCTTCAAGAAATTCTAATTAAAATGACCCCTGAAAATGCAGCCTTCTTTGTTACAGCATCTTCAGAACTTACCAAGCAAAAGTTTGATCGAAAAGAAAAGTGGATGAACGTTGATTATTCAGTTGTAAAAATTGATGAGCAAAAAATTGCACTTTGGTCACAAGCATCTACTGATCCAAAACTTGGATCATCAACACCCAACAAATTTATCCCAAATAATCTAACTATTTTATCGCAAGAAAAACAGAC
Organism: Chlamydia trachomatis; assembly: GCA_945870925.1. Classification (GTDB taxonomy): domain Bacteria; phylum Chlamydiota; class Chlamydiia; order Chlamydiales; family 2-12-FULL-49-11; genus VGMD01. The sequence goes on from CAMBTZ010000031.1 coordinate 5,135, forward strand.
CCCAATTGAATCTCCTGAACTCTTAAGTGATGACTCTTTCGGCAAATGTTATTTCGTTAAAGACACCTACTATCTTGTACCAAATGTCTCTTTACAGGTAGGGATTAAATCACCTTTACTTACAGAACAAGTTAAAAGTATCTCTTGCTCCGATCTATTAGTATTGCATCTGCATCGAAAGTTAACACCGACTTTATTTTCCGCAAACAGAGCTGGTCTTGAAGCCTATTTTTCACGTAGTGATTTGAAGATTCATCTATCTATGAATGGATATTCAGATAAAATCAACGTCTTAACAGGCACCATGATTGATGCACTTAAAGGCCCTGCACCCACAAAAGAGGAGTTCGAATTACTAAAAGACGAGCTTCTAATTTCGTATGAAAATCAGAGCCGTACACTACCCTACTACCAAGCATCAAGCCTTTTATTAAATCTACTCTATAACAATTATCCTTTAGGTTCAGAATTATCCCAAACATTACAGCAGACCTCTTATGAGGATTTCGTCACTTTTCATTCCGAAGTATTTTCTAAAGCCTATTTAGAAGGGACAATCACAGGTAATATAGATGCAAGTCACGCAAACACACTTTGGAAACAAATCAAATCTAATCTAACTCCATCTGTTTACCCACCCTCAGAGCACCAAAAAAGAAAAGTTTTATCCCTCCCTGACACACAAGGACCCTACACCGTCAAAACATCAACTACTCTTCAAGGAAATGCAGCAATATTAATGTTACAATTTAAAGACACAAGTTCACCTGCTATAGTTGCCGAAAGAATACTTTCCAAAGCTACTTCCGAAGCTTTTTTTAGCACATTACGAACAAAACAACAGATCGCCTATATAGCAAAAAGCTGGGGAAAAGAGGAAGAAAATGAGCTTCTCTTATTCTTTGCTGTTCATTCAGCTTCCCATCCACCTGAGGAATTATTAGCTCGATTTGAATTATTTTTAGAAGATTTTTCCCATAATTTTGAGATCTACATCCCTGAAGAGAGATTTTTAACAATAAAGCAATCAATTGTTACAAATCTGGCAAAATCGCCTGATAACCTCCCCTCTTATGCAAAAGAAATAGATACCCTTGCTTTTACTTGGAATGGGGATTTTACAAGAAAGTCCAAACTTATAAAAGCAGCAGAGACACTTAGCTATGAAGATTTTAAAAACATCTCCTTAACCTTTCTCTCTCGTCAAAACACTAAGCGAATAGCCTTTCTTGTCCAAGGAGCTAGAGCCACTGAACAACCCTTTTCCTACACCCAAATCTCCCCTACTGAACTAAAAGTTCACCAGCAATAGAATTACCGGTTTATAAAATTGTACTAATTTGATATAATCTTTATTAATTATAATTTTACACACGGCAACCTATGTCAATCGCACCTGTTAAAGATTTATTTAACCCGCAACATTCTCTATTCTCAACCCCATGTATTAAGAATGCAATCCACAGTTTTGTTAATGAATTTTTTGAACTTGCCGAATTTCTAATAGAAAAAGCATCGATTCCTCTTCGCTTTACCGGCTCAAAATTTATTACGCTGCCAGAGTTAGTGATTAGAATAGTTGTATTAATAAAAAACTTGATTTTTGAAAGGGCACCCGCTCAATTTCATAAATTGATCCTTGATACAGGCTATTCTTTGTCTATGGATAATTTACCAACTGATTTAGCTCCAACTGCATTAAAATTTGCCAGATTTGATACAGCTGTTCATACAGACAATCCCGAATGGTTACCATCAAACTGCATTTTTAAAGGTAGTTACATAAATAAAGGTCTGAAAATTGTTCTTATTGAAGAACTAACTATTGATGAAACACCTAAATTGCATGTTGTTTTTGCAGCAAAAGGAGCGGCAGGAACTAAAGATTTTAATACAGAAAACCTAAAAAATGTTGTATTAAATATGCTTGGTGGGATTACAGACAATTATTTTGAAGCCGAACAAACATTCCTATCATTAAAAAAGAATTATCCAAACTTTTTTGAAAATCATGATGTCATTTTATCAGGACTCTGTCTTGGCGGTTCACTTGCATCTTTCGTAGCACTAAGACAAAATCAAAAAGCAATTTGTTTAAATTCATTAGGACTAAGTCCGAGCGCTCAATGGCACATTGGTAGAGATCGGCTTCAAAAGGCTCCTACATTAATCACTCATGTTTCTGCTCAAGGTGATTTTGCAAGCGCTCCACCGATTATAGTATTTGCTATCGATTTTTTTCTTAATCTAATAGGATTTCGTACAATTGGAAATTTTGGCAAACGCTACGTAATACCCCATGCAAAAGAGCATAATGGCAGCCTTGATAAAATCCACTGTTTAATGCTTGCAAGTCTTGCTAGATATATTGACCCAAACGTACGGATTAATAAATCAACCGGCAGACTTCAGGGAGGTATCGAATACCTCCACAATCGTGATTTACCAATAATTGCCTGATTTCTACATCTCCATATTGTGGTAGACTTCGTCAATATCATCAACATTTTCAAGCCACTCAATAAGGGCTTCATTTTTCTCTTTAGCCTCAGGGTCGCATGAAACAAGAATTTTAGGTATCATCTCAATACTAACTTCTTCAGAAGGAAACCCGGCAGCCTCTAAGTCTTCTTTAACTTGATAAAGCTGATCGGGAGCTGTAACAATAAAATAAGCTTCTTCCTCATCTTGAAAATCTTCGCCCCCATTTTCAAGTACTGCAAGTAATAGTGCGTCAGCATCAATTTTTCCTTTTGGAATTTGAATAATACCTTTTAGGTCAAATTGATAGCTAACTGAACCAGGAGCAGCAACAACCCCGCCTCGCTTATTTGTAGCAATGCGAATATCTGAATAGGTACGATTTTTATTATCAGTCATTGCTTCACAAATAATACCAACTCCTCCATACCCATAGAGTTCATAGGTAATTGTCTCATATTGAGTGTCACTATTCTCTGCTTTTTTAATATTTCTCTCTATATTTTCATTCGGAAGATTAACAGCTCTTGCTTTCTGAATTGCCAATCTAAGTCTGGCATTGGTTTTCATATCAGCGCCACCTTGTTTGACAGCGGTGATGATCTCTTTTGTAACTTTAGAAAAAGCCTTGCCCTTTTTTGCATCGGCTCTTCCCTTCTTATGCTTAATGTTAGCCCATTTACTGTGTCCGGCCATCTCTACACCTCAATTTTATTTAAATCAATCTGCATTAATATTTTAGAATGGTACGAACCATCTGCCTCTTTAAGAAATTTTTCATGTTTACCATACTGCCTGAACCCTAGCCTATAATAGAGATTGTAAGCCGGATTTCCCTCATATACTTCTAGATGCAAAAGTTCAATACCAAATGTATGCTTTGCTTTGTGCATAATATACTTCAAAAGTCTTGTTCCAACACCTCTTCCTCGGTAATCCTCAGACACAACAATTGCAAAAAGACTTTGATACTTTAATTTTTCATAAGGCTGTACGTATAGGTTTACAACTCCGCAAGGAACTCCATTAACTTCTGCGGTAAATGCTGAGCCTTGACGAGCATATGTCTGCCAAACTTTAAGTGCATCTTCAACCTCATTTAAATTGCTCATAGGAAACCATCCTAAAACAACTGGATCCATAAGCCACTTTTTTAAATAAAAAAGATCGGCATCACACATAACTCGAATATTTACTTCAGGAAACCACTCTTTTGCCATCTTTTTTATCTCCACTGAATCTCAAAAATTTCTCTAGCTTTAAAACCGTCATCAAGCTTTACATAGTGGTTTTGTGTGATGATTTTTTTAAAGCCATTCTGTTTAAGAAGCCCCACTAGTGGAGAGCCTTCAAACACTTCAATGTGCATTGATTCAAGTCTTGTGAATTTTGTCTTAGCTAAATTAAGAATGTTTTTTAAAAGCGATCCGCCTATGCCCCGCCTTTGTAATTTCGGATCAACAGCTATATAAAGCATGCAGAGATGAGCAACTTTAACATATGGCATCAAAAAAATAGTCGCAACTCCAACAGGTTCGCTATTATAAACGGCAGTTAAGCTACATTTAAATCTTGAAAATCCTATCCAATTACGTACAAACCCTTCGATATCTGAATCTGTAGATGGGGGATACCATTTTCTCATCTCAGGTTTCAAAACCCACTCTCTTAAGAATGGTTCATCCGCTATTGAACTATATCGCACGTCATAAGCTGTCTCTTCAATCACTTTTTCTGTCATTTAACCAAACTCCTTCAAATAGGCCTCAATAAAACAATCAATATTACCATCCATTACTGACGCTATATCTCCTACTTCATACTTGGTTCGAGCATCTTTTACAAGAGTATAAGGTTGGAAAACATAATTTCTGATTTGTGATCCAAATGCGTTTTCTTTTTTTTCTCCTTGCAAATTCTTTATTGACTGAGCCCTTTCCTCTATAATTTTTTGATGGATTTTAGCTTTCAACATTTTTAAACAAGTCTCTCTATTTTTTATCTGACTTCGCTCATTTTGGCATGTAACAATAATTCCTGTCGGGAAATGAGTCATACGAACAGCAGAATCAGTTGTATTAACATGCTGACCACCTGCTCCCGATGATTTATACGTATCGACTTTTAAATCGTCAGGTCTAATTTCAACCTCAACTGTTTCATCTAATTCAGGCGTTACTTCGACAGATGCAAAACTTGTATGTCTTTTTCCATTACTATCAAATGGGGATATCCGAACAAGTCTGTGAACCCCCTTCTCCGCTTTAGAATAGCCATAAGCAAAAGGGCCTGTCAATTTAAATGTAATGCTTTTAATTCCGGCTACATCCCCATTAAGCCTGTCAACCTCTTCAATTTGCCACTTTCTTTTTTGAGCCCATCTTTGATACATACGACCAAGCATTTCCGCCCAATCACACGCTTCTGTTCCTCCGGCACCCGCATTAATGCTGATGTAACAATTATTTATATCCAGTTCTCCGGAGAGCATCCTTTTTATTTCAAGATCTGAAAGCTCCTTTTCTATTTTATTTAGTTCTTTTTCTAGGTCTTCGGAAAAAGAGGCATCATTGTCTGCATATGCATCAACATAAAGATCTCTAACAGTTTCAAAAGCTGAAAATAAAACAGAAAAGGGGACTACCCACTCCTTCAGATTTTTAACTTTTTGTATGATCTCTTGCGCCTTACCTTGACAGTCCCAAAAACATGGAGCTGCCATTTGGGATTCTAGTTCTTTAACCTCAACTTCTTTCGAAGCGATGTCAAAGACACCTCTTCATTTCTATAAGTCTTGCGCCAATATCTTTAACTTTAAGAGAAAACTCTTCCTGACTAATCATATTTGTTCCATTTGTATTTCAAAACACTATATCTACTATAGCCAAAAAAGCAAAATAAATCCCCAATTTAATTTGCTTTGAATTAAAATTTTTTCTATGTTAATAAAACCTTAATCTTAACTTTACATAAATCAAGTTTGTATTATAATTGCTCATGTTTACAAAATAAATCATCAATCGAATTAATTTTTTAAAGGGGTATTTATGCAAGCATCAAAAGAGTGCTGTTCATCAATCGGCACTAATTTAAATACATGTTTTTCAAATATTGGAACTGGCATTAACACCGGTTGTAGCGCAATAGGAAGAGGCCTTTCAAGCGCATATGGATCCATCACAACTTCTCTTTCCAGTTTTTATACTGAGACAGCTTTGCCAGGTCTTGAAAAAATTGCAAGCGCTGTGAGTGGTTTTTTTACAGGGGCATGGACTTATATTAAAAGTGATTCTTTAAGAGTGAAACACTTTAGCGTAGGCATTCTTGCAGGCGTTGTAACATTAGTTTTAGCTGTTCTCTGCTACAAAAAATGTTGCGGTAAAGTAGAAGAGAAACAATAACTTCCCTATCATAATTAATAAAAGAGAGGGGAATTTTCCCCTCTTTTTGCATTTCAGTTGCAAATATTTTCCCTCTAAGGCACAAGAAAGATAAATACTAACTTTTTTAAAATATTTGTCTTTAGACAAGGAGAACATATGGTAGTTAAGAAAAAAGCAACGGCTGTAAAAAAACCGACTGTAAAAAAAGTAACAGCTGTAAAAAAAACAGCTAGCACAGTTAAAAAATCAGGCACATCTGCCTTTATGAAACCTTTAGCTCTTAGCGAAGAATTACAGGCTGTTGTAGGAAAAGGTCCTATGCCAAGAACAGAAGTAGTTAAAAAATTATGGGTTTACATCAAAAAAAACGATCTACAAGATCCAAAAAATCGTAGAAACATCAATGCTGATGATAAATTAGCACCTATTTTCAAGAAAAAAACTGTTAACATGTTTGAAATGACTAAACTCATTAGCAAGCACCTAAAATAAACATTTCCGGGGGTTTGCAATATAACCCCCAACCCTCTAAACTATTGTCATGAAATTCAAGATGACTCTAGCTTACGATGGGACTTTATATTCAGGGTGGCAAATCCAACCAAACGGGCTAACTATCCAAGAAGTTCTAGAAAAAGTTTTAAACAAAATCTCCCAAAAAAAAATTTCAATTACAGGATCTGGACGAACCGATGCAGGCGTCCACGCAAACGGTCAAGTTTGCCATTTTGAAATAGATAATTTCTCTCCCTCTCTAAAAAGTATAAATGGACTTTTGCCTTTAGATATACGCGTTTTTTCTTTAGAAGAAGTAGGACCTACATTCCACGCGAGATTTTCTGTAAAAGAAAAAACCTACCTCTACAAAATCACAACAGATAAAATTCAATCGCCATTTGAAAGAAAATACGCCCTACATAACACCTTTTCTTTAGATCTAGACAATATTTATGAGGCCATCCCTCACTTTATAGGTTTAAAAAATTTTAGCTCATTTGCGAACGAACTATCCCTTTCTAGAAATCCGATGAAAACCCTTCATGAACTCTCCCTCATTAAAACTTCCTCCGGATTTACTCTTAAATTTCGTGGCGATGGATTTCTTTATAAGATGGTCAGAAATATTACCGGCACTCTTCTTGATATTGGAAGAGGCCAACTTGATGCACAAGCACTCCCTGCAATCTTTGAAACCAAATCACGCTGCTTTGCTGGAAAAACCGCCCCTCCGCACGGCCTCTTTCTTGATTCCGTCCTCTACTAAAATAGTACTAGTTTTGGAATCTGCTCTATTGTATGATGTTTTTCACTTTAATAAGCCGATGTGGCGGAATGGTAGACGCGATAGACTCAAAATCTATTCTTGGTTGCCAAGGTGCTGGTTCGAGTCCAGTCATCGGTAAACTGGTATTGCTTGACTTTGACGGATTGCTCGTCAATACGGAAAAGCTTCACCATCTTGCATATCAGGAGGCATTTCTTAAATGGAATTGTCCTCTTGATATCAATTTTTATTCGTACGCAGCTCTTGCTCATCATGCTTCCGGCACAGGCTTAAAAGACTATCTTTATTCTATCT
>CAMBTZ010000032.1 GCA_945870925.1 Chlamydia trachomatis
TGGTGGTTATAGAGAAGGTGAAATACCTGTTCCCATTCCGAACACAGAAGTCAAGCCCTTCATCGCCGATGGTACTATACTCAAGAGTATGGGAGAGTAGGACGCTGCCAAGTATTGTGGCCTTCCCGTAAGGGAAGGCCTTTTTTATTTTTTCAATTTATCAATTTTTCAATCTGTAATGCTCTTTTTTCTTGCTCCGTCACTTCCTATTTGGCTGTTTCCAGCGGTCTCGAGCAAGGAGCCAATACAACTACAGACAACACCAATTATCTTTCCTTCTGCTTTGAAGAGCAATGCTATTTCAAATACTACTGCAATAACAAGAATAATTATTAAAGCAATCACTGCAATTGCTTTAATAATAGGGTGTGTAAAAATGCTTCTATTGGAAATTGAAGGTGGTGATGAATTTTCTGAAGTATTTAAAATGATGCCCCTTCCAATTTGATCTGTAGTTATATGAGTGGGATTAGCTTGGCTTATTTGAGTTTCTTTTTTCGCTAAGCTAGGCCAATTTTCGGGTGCTACATGTCCTGGGCTTAGTGGGTTGTGGGTAATAGCTGAAGCCATAGTTATTCTCCATTAAGTTAAATAAGGTATCTCATAATTATATCATAATCTTTATTTGAAATCAAGAAAAAGCTTTGCTCTATTGAGCGCATCTAATTTACTGTAAATTGGTTTCGCTCTTTAAGAGCAAGAGGTTAGTCGCTTTTGTCTGTTGGGGATTCGGTTTCTTCAGGTAGGGGGGTTAGGGTCACTTCATGAGGAAGGCATGAATATCTTAGGACGGGGGATTGGCGGGGGTATAGTTGATTAATGATTAGGTCTCTTTGGTATTCGGGGTGAGAGACTATTAGATAATTTTGGTTGATGGTTAAGATAAGCTCATTAATTTGTAAGTGTCTTGGTTGGATTTGCTTGATAAGTTGCGTGGTGATTTCGGTAATTTTTTTATCAGGTATTTTTGTTGTGAAGCGATTCCTAAGAGTTATGTAGAGCGCTGATTCTTTGGGGAAGTAGAGTCTTTTTGAGTATAGGGTTGTGTGCGTTTGAGTGTGGATAATTTGGAGGTAATCTCTTTGATAAGAAACTGTGAGTTGGGAGAGTTGGAGGTTATAAGTTTCAACATAAGGTAGGACATGGCTTGCAATTTCGTCAATTTTTAGCTCGGAAATTTCTGGGGGAAGGGAGTGTCTTATCATTCTATAAAGGGTTTGTTCTGGGGAAAGATTTAAAAGTTCGTGGGGTTCTTCTGGTTTTGTAGAGCATGCACAGCAAAAGATTGACTTCAGGACGCAGCTAATTTTTCCAAGGCAGCTGTCAGGGCAGCATTTTGGTTCAGGTGTAGTTAGTTGATAGTAAGGGTGAGGTCTCTCTTCAGCTATTTGTATCATTATAACAGAATCTCTTGTTTATGGAATATGAGTTGAAGTGTTTTAGTTATAGGGCCGAGGGGGATGATTTGGGTGTCAATTTTAGAAATGGGGAGAATTTCACGAATGGTTGATGTAGAGAAGGCCTCTTCGATGTAGGGGAGTTGTGACAGTGAGATGCTTTCTTCTTTTAGGGGGATGGAGAGCTCCATTGCTCGATCGATTACTATGGATCTTGTGATGCCAATTAGGATTTCATTTTTGGGGGTATAGAGGGTTCCATCGATTACTGCAAAAAAATTAGATTTAGTTAGTTCAAGAAGGTGGCCTTGCGGATTTGTAAAAATTGCATCTTCTGCATTTTGATTTGCGGCATCTTTAAGGGCGAGTATTGCGGCAAGATAGCATGTTGATTTGATTTGGTAAAAATGGCGCATGTGGTGTGTTGTAATTACCGCTATGCCATTATCGTATTGATCTTTCGTTGGGGTGTTAATAGGGTCGCATAGTACAAGAAAATGGCTTTTACCTGATTCATCTTCGGATAGGTAGAGGCGGATGACTAGGTTTTTCTGTTTATTTTTTTCAAGTAAAGTGTGGATGACTTCTTCAACATTATTTGGATATTCAAGTCTAAGTGTGCATGCATTTTTTTTAAATCTTTCTAGGTGTTCTTTTAAATAAAATGGGGTGAAATTGTATGTTCGGATCAGCTCAAATGCTGCATAGCCACGTGTAAAGCCTAAATCTGATATTAAGATTGAAGCTGCAATTTGGGGGATATATTGTTTGTTATGGTAACAAAAAAATTGCATATAAATATGATAGATCTTATGGGTGGAATAGTAAAGAAAATTATAAGTGGTTTGTCCATATGTCCTTTTTGGAAACGACAGAGGAGCTAGTAGAATTGCTCCAATCTATTTTAGAAGATGTGCCCAAAATGTTGAAGGGGAATAAGACAGCTGCGCAAAGAATTCGGACAAAAACGATTAAAATTGCCAAGGTTTCTAAGGTTTGGCGTAAAGAATCTCTAGATCAAGAAAGAAAAAAAGTGAAGAGCAAGAAAAAGGAAAGGAAAAAACGACGTTTGTGATACTATTTTCTCCTTATGGAAGCAAAATGTTGTCACGTCGATGTTTGTGGTGGATGTAAATTCCAGCAGATACCTTATAGAGAACAGGTTGCTTCAAAACAAGCTTTAGTAGAAGCTCTTTTTAACCCTCATAAAATAGACCCAATTATTGGATCAAAAAGCCCTTGGTCATACCGCGGGAAGATGGAATTTAGTTTTTCCCAGGATAAAAAAGGGGAGAAATATCTAGGTCTTGTTATGCCTAAAAGTCGTGGCCGCGTTTTCACACTGACTGAATGTTTCATCGGATTTCCATGGATGGCAGAAGTTGTTTGTAGCGCACGAAAATGGTGGCAGGAGAGTAGACTTGAAGCCTTTTTTCCACCTAAAGAGATCGGCAGTTTAAGAACTCTAACGATGCGGTCTAGCAGAGATGGCAATGAGAAGATGGTGATATTAACTGTCTCTGGAAACTCTGACTACGCCCTCACAAGAGAGGAGTTAAATAGTTTTACCAAAGCTGCAAAATATGATGAGACAACCTCGGTTTTTCTGGTCATTCACATGGCTAAGAAAAAACAGGAGACCGAATTTTTTGAAATGCACCTTTCTGGCCCCGATCATCTAAAAGAGATTCTCTGCGGTTATGAATTTCGCATTAGCCCGCGCAGTTTTTTTCAACCAAATGTCAATGTAGCAGAAGTGATGTTTGAAAAGGCAATCGAAATTCTCAACCTAACAGGCGAAGAAAAAGTGCTCGACCTCTATTGTGGTATGGGAACAATCGGGATCCTCCTCTCAAAGTTTGTTCGCCAAGTTGTCGGTATTGAAATTGCTGCAACAAGCGTTGCTGATGCTAAAGAGGCAATTCAAAGACTAGGTATCCAAAATATGCACGTCTATGCGGAAGATGTCGGCACATTTTTAGAAAAAAGGGGAGATCTGTTTATCCCCGATATTGTTATTGTCGACCCTCCTAGGACTGGTCTAGATAAAAAAGCAATTCAATCTATTAATGCCCTCAAGCCAAACAAAATTCTCTACATTTCTTGTAATCCCATCACACAAAGAGAAAATCTCGACCATTTTCCGGACTATCAAATTGAGTGCATTGCCCCATTTGATCCATTCCCTCACACAAAACACATCGAAAATATTATATTGCTTTCCAAGAAGTTGACACTGCTTCAAACATGCGGTATGATATCAGGGGAAACTTAAACGGAGAAAATCTATGTCAACTTTAGTTCTAGCTGCAGCAGAAGCTGTGCCAAGAGATCAGAATCTCTATCAAACACTTATTATGGTCGGTATTGCCATTGTCTTTTTCTATTTCATTCTGTGGAGACCTGAGCAAAAAAGACGTAAGAAACTTGAAGCCCTCCGCAAATCTCTTAAAAGGGGCGATAAAGTCATTGCCATGGGCATTCGAGCAACAGTTGATGACGTTAAAGAGAGAACTGTTATCTTAAAACAGGTAGACGGTTCTAAAATAGAAATGCTTACAGCTGCAATCACGGAAATCGAATCAACCCCCGACGCCACCACTCCTCAAAAAAACTAATTACTTTATTTCCAGGGGCGCATTGCCGCCCCGCTAGCAGCATCTAATGAATCTGTTGTTTCTATTGCAGATGCATGAGAAAAAACATCATTAAATAAAAGTGCTATTGCTTTCATTTGGGGCTCTTGAGGTAGGCAGACTCTATTCATTATAAGATTTCTGCAAATAGGTACGGGTGAATTTAATAAGGAATCTATGAGGACTTTTGCTGGACGGTTTAAGTTTTTTAGCTTAGTATTGAGTTTGCTTATTATTCCGTTATATTTATCGATATTAGCTAGATCAGATAGAGCAATTGCGCCAGCATACTGTACTTGAGCAAAAGCTAATTCCTCTAGAAGTCTTTCTCTACTTTTCACAATTTCGCTTTTGTGTTCAAGTAATTGAGTTTTAATCTCGATGCATTTCAAGTTGAAAGAGTCAAGACTTCCTTCAAGGTCTGTTCCTGCTTTTAAGCTCTGATGCGCTTTAATATGAGAAGCCATGGGTGAAAAATAATCTCGACTTGCGCGGCCTATTAATGTGTGACTGTCTAATTGTTTCGGCCTTTTTGATCCGGGAGGTGCTGGATAGATGATTTCATAATCAGCATCAGTAATTTTTTTAGCTTTTAAGCTTCTTTTTTCACGTTCGGAAATTTGACGAATTCCCCATAATACTTGTAACTCTTTGGCAGGGCATAATTTCATAATTACTGCGTTGCTCATAACAAAATGTGTGGCCCCATTTTTATGCACGCACTTTATTTGTCCTGTCGCAAACCATTGATCAAGATTAAATTTCTCTATTTTATCTTCACTTAATTCTATAACTTCACATGCCTCTTTTTCAGGCCCGCGCATCTCTCTAAGTAGAACAAGAATTTCATCTACAAGTGGAAGGTAGCTCATCGGTGTCTCAGCTTCAGAAGGGGTTATAATTTCAGCAGGAGGCATAATTTCATCAAGATTTATAAAATCAGATTCGATAGAAATTGGATCTGAATTCCCTATTTTAAGTCTTTTTATAGAGCGCTCAGCCAAGGAAGCCTCTATCGCTGTCGTTTGGTATTCGAGCTTCAAAGCTTGCTTATCGATCTTCGCTGCTTGATTGGCGGTTAGACCCTCAAGCTCACTAACTCGATCTTTAAGAGTTATGTTTTCAGCGGTAAGTGCCTTTATTGTAGCTTCATTTGCGATAATCGTATTTTTAAGGTTTGCAATTTTTCTTTTTTTAGCATCAAATTTTACATTTATTTCTGCTGCTTCAGCTCTTAGACCAGCAAGTTGTTCTGTGTTGGCTTTGCCCGTCAGCTGCGCTTTAGCGTGCTCTTCTTGCACGTGCTTGTAAGCCATTCTTAATATCGTTAAATCTGAAGTTGCTTTCGTTAGCTCAGTAGATAGACGTGTGTTATCTGCGTTAGCTTTTTCTAAAGTGGCTTGATATTCTATAATACTGACTCGCGCGCTCTCAAAGGAGGCTTTGGCCTCTGCGAGTTGAGCATTTAGCATAGTAAGTGCTGCTTTTTTCTCTTCGACATCAGCTCTTAAAGTAGAAGTTTCTGACTCATGAGTTGCTTGGAGGGTAGCGAGAGCTTGTTCTCTTTCTTCAAGCTGAGAGCGTAAATCAGCATTTTCTTTTTTGCTACTTAGGGCGAGTAAATTTAGGCCAGCTTTGCTTTGAAACAAATTCTGCTCTAGGCTTAATATCTTACTTTCTAAGCTTCGGTTATATTTGATAGCGCTCTCTTGATCGCTTTCTAAATTATAAATAGCAGCTTCTTGTTTTGCGATTAGAGTTGTTTGATAGTCAATCCAAGCCAGTTGTCTAGAGAGGGTCTCTTTAAGTCTTTTGATGTGATCAGTGATATCAGATTTAGTAGGAAAGTCCTTCTCCATTCCTAAGGTATTGCCTATTTGAGCTAATTCAAGTTGGTAATGATCTTCCTCTTCACTTTTTTCTTTGTTTAATAATGCAAGCTTTTCAGATAATTGGCTGCATTCTCTAATTTTAGACTCCAAGGCATCGCGGATGCTTGTTAGTTCACTTTGAGCACTAGCTAAATTCTCTACTACAGCTAGCCCAGCGGTTGAGCTTTCATCAAGGAGCGCTTGAAGTCGTTCTAATTCAGTTTCATGTTGAAATTTTGCTTCATCTAATTGTCTTGAAAGATCAATTACTATAGTTTTTTGTGCTTGTGCTCTATCAGCTAGGGTCTCGATTGCAAATAATAGAGGGTTTCTACCCTCTGGAGTTTCTATAGGTTCTCCTCTTAGCGCTTTTATAGATAGGGTAGCTTTTTTTAATGCTTCCTCTTGGGAAGCAAGTAGAGATCTATTTAAACTGTCGAACTCTTGATGGGCTGCAACAAGTGCTTCATTTCTTGCTCCGCTAGCCGCATGTTCACTTGTTAACCGCGTTATTTCAAGATAGAGAGCTTTAAATGCAGAGGTTAAATCGCTTCCACCAGACTCTTCTAAAGCTGTTAAATCAGCATCCGTTATAGGTGAGGTTTTTGCTTTGTCGAGAGCTTTGGTAATTTGATTTTGAAGGGTCTCGAATTCACTTTGACGTGATATAATGGTTGATTCTGTTATCGCTTGTAGTGCTTCTAATTCCAATATTCTGGCTTTAGCGGCTATGAGATCTTCGCTGGTTTTTGTAAATTTTTCAAGTTGAGCAGCCTGATCTAATACGGTTGTTCTAAGTTGACTATGGCCTGTTTGCGCTTCTTGAAGTTCTTTAACGTTAGCTTGCATTTTTTGAGCTAATTCAGTTAAGGCTGATTTTTGTGTGGCATTTAATGTATCAAGCTCTGTTTTAACGGCTTCAAAAATATCTCTAGCGGCTGCATGCTCAGATATCATCTGCACTAGTTTGTCTCTTAGGGCTGTGTTGGTAGCGCCGCTTTCTGAAAGTTCAAGTTTAATCTGGTTGATTTCGACATCTTTTGCTGCAAGTGTTTCGCGTAGGTGAGTAGATAGAGATTCGCTTGTTGATAAAGCAGCTGTAAGCTCTGTATTATCCGCAGTAACCTTACCTTTTATGATTGCAAGCCTTGTTGCAGGATCTTGAGTTCCAGGTTCCAGTCCTAGAGCATTTTCGATTTTACTCAGTTCGCTAGAAAGGGTTGATTCCGCAGCGAATTGGCTCCTGACGGATGATTCCAGTTCAACTATTTGACTCCTTAAGTTCTCGTTTTCTAATCGAAGAGATTGAAGCTCGGATTTAAGCTGTTGAGTTCTTTCCGTTCCATCTTCTAATTGGCTATTGACAAGTGTGATACGTTCTTTAAGTGTACTATTGAGAGATGTTTGCTCAAGCCTTAGGGCTTCACTGGCTCTAAGCTGAGTCTTTAGTGCAGCTAAGGTAGTGTTAAGGGCTGCATTAGTAGATTGCGATTCAGCGAGATCACTTGAAATAGCAGCGATCTGACTTGTATGGCTAGATGTAGCCGCTGCGGCTTCAGCTTGTTGTGAAGCAAGTTCAATTCTGAGTTCATCTAACTCTGAGGTCAAGGAGCTATTTAGTTGTAACGCAGTGGTTAATGCAGCTTCGTTTGCTGTAATTGCATCTGTAAGAGCACTATTTTCATCGGTTGAACTGGAAAACTCTGCTCGGAGCGCTGTTAAATTCCCAGTAAGTTCAGCAAGCTTTTGATTAGAAGCATTTAGCGCAGTATGCATTCCATCACATTGTTTTTCTATTGACGAAAGGTCATCTTTTCTTTGAGCTAACTGACTCACTAATGATTCAATTAAATTAGAGGCCACGGCCATTATACTCTGAGCTTTTTCATGGCGTAGATTTAAAGCGCTATTTTCTGCTAGAAGAGAAATTAGTGGAGGAGTGATTTGATCTACTATTATTGCTGTGGCAACTGCAGAAGAGAGGGTAAGTGGTGAGCGTTGGTGGGTAGGGGGTTCTTGTCTAAGGATGCCGGTGGCGCTTTCGGCTGCAGAACCGACGATAGCTCGGGAAATATCTCTAATTTCTTTAATTTCGTGAGCTAAGGAATTGATTTTTGCTATTTGGGAGATGGGGTGATATTCTTCACCTTTAATTAAATATATTTCGTGCTTTGTAAAGTAAAAATTTAGGGGTTGAGGTTCAGTTACTAAAAGCTTTTTATAGGTTTCAGTCTTTATAAATTTAGCAAATTCAGTATTAATTTTGGTTTTAGTAGATTCGTCGGTTACGTCTATATCTTCTTCGCTATTAAGAGTTCTCTTAATATTAGTTAATGAATTGGTAATAGGGGGTTGTGCTACTGGTTCTGACATATGACCTCAATTATCAATTTACAGAGTCAATAATTATAGCATAGTTAATATTTAATTATCAAGATTATTAAATCATCAGAGGCTGTTTATTAACACATTAAGATAGGCATCATAATTATATTGTTATAAATTAATTTGAATTAATTATGAAAATTTAATATAGAGTAAATTATCAGCGCTTTTGTAAGGGTGCTGGATATAATAAAAGGAATGTTACCTATGTTAAAGATTTCAGAGTTTATGAAGGATTTTTATTTTAAGTTAAATGAAGTTGTGCCGGAAGATCTTAAGAGGGAATTAGCTAAGCATGAAAGGGTTGTAAAACATGCTCTTTATATGGTGGTTTCGGGGAAGGATCTTTTTTATCAAGTGGATGCTGCAAGATATCAGGAGAAGTTTCATGTAAAGATGGATCAGATGGCTGGCGATTATCATACTTGGAAGAGGGCTGGGTGTAAGGCTTATGCAAAGCCGAAACAGTATGTTTCGGGGAGGATTGCGGGTGCATCAAAGAAGGCGTTTGATATGGTGTTGAATGCTTATATCTTGCGCATGCGTGAGATGGATGGTACACCGGTGCTTATTCAGGAGGCAAGAGAGGATCTTTTCGCTTTTGATGCGAGCGGTGAAGAGCCCTTGACTGCAGCTTAACAGCGGGAATGCAGCTTAACAGCGGGAATGCCGCCTAAAGTAGCCTTGTTGCAAGCGCCTCCATAAGCTCGGTTGTTTGATTGATAAATTCGGTCAGGCTTTCGGGGTGCAGCTCTTTTTGGCTTAAAAGGGAGAGATCGTAGAGCTCTTTTGTCAGTTTTGCTGCCAAGGAGGGGTCTTTCTCTTTTAGTGAAAGAATTGCGCTTACGAGTGGGTTGTTTGTGTTGATGATAAGTGTTTGGTTGCCAAGAGGCATTTTTGGCATCTCTTTTTGTGTCATTGAGAGGTAGTCGCGGAGTCTTCGTGTCCCTTCGTCTATCATAATGAATGCAGGAAGTGCTTGATTAGCAAGGCTTTTTGCTTCTATTTTGACATTTTCAATTCCTAGAAGAGGAGATAAGTCTGTTTCTGCTAGGTTTTTATCGTTTGCAAGATCGATAAGGGCGTCGTCTATGCTGCTATCGATTCTGTGGAAATGGATTTCAAGTTTGCGCTCGAGGTAGTTAAAAAGTGCTGAGTCAAGAGCTCCGCCTGATTGGATAACCGGTATTCCCTTTTCTCTATATAGGGAGAGAAATTTTGTGTCTGTAGTGTCTTGAGGCGTATAGAAAACCTTTTTTGTTCCGGAAGCAATGTAATCTTCAATGGTGAGCCATTTCTCATCGAGTGTTTTCCAAAGGAGAAATGTTTTAGCGCGCTCGTAAAATTTTTCGTCTTGTAAGATGGCATATTTTGCAATCATTTCAATATCAGGCCAGAAAGTGATAAATTTCTCTTTTTCTTCTGTGTATAAGGTGGATAGTCTATCCGCAATTTTTTTCGATATATGAGAGGCTAGCTTTTTGACATGTGCATCTTTTTGGAGATAGCTTCTTGAGACGTTTAGAGGTATGTCGATGCTGTCGATAGCACCGCGAAGAACTGTTAAGTAGTTAGGGAATAGGTCTTTGCAGTTGTCGGTTACGAAAACACGGTTGCAAAAGAGTTTGATATTAGATGATTGAAAATCAAATCGTGGAGTAATTTTTGGGAAATAGAGGATTGCTTTGAGATGAAAAGGGTGGTCAATTTGAAGGTGAATCCAAAAAATAGGATCGGGTTCATTTGGGTAGAGGGTGTGATAAAAATCAATGTAATCATCATCTGTACAATCTAAGGGTTTTTTCAACCAGAGTGGGGGTTTGCTGTTAATTTCTTCGTTATTTAGATAGATTGGGTATTGTAGAAAGGCACAATAGGTTTTTAGGATCTCTCTTATTTTTGTAATGTCTAGATAGTCTTCATCTTCAATGTGAAGTATGATATCAGTTCCCCTTGATTCTTTGGTGCCGACTTCTAGGTCATATGTAGTTGAACCGTCTGATACCCAGTGAGCAGGAGAGGCGTCTTCAATATAGGATTTAGTATGAATTTCGATCGAAGAGCTCACCATAAATGCCGAATAGAATCCAAGACCGAAGTGGCCAATGAACTGATCTTTATCGTGAGAGTATTTTTGAATGAATTCTTCAGCGCCTGAAAAAGCAATTTGGCAGATGTAGGTTTCAACTTCTTCTAAAGTCATGCCGATTCCATTATCGGAAATAGTGATGGTTTTTTCCTCTTTATTAATTTTTACATCAATTCGGAAGGGGGGTTCGCCTTTTTCAAGGAGGATAAGTTTTTGAATGGCGTCTGTAGAATTTGAAACAAGTTCTCTAAGAAAGATGTCTTTGTCAGAGTAGAGCCATTGTTTTATGATTGGTAAGATGTTTTCGCTATGGATTTTAAGTTGTGCTTTCATCTTATTTCTCCTAATTTTTATGCAAATCAAATGAATAATAGCAGGGGCTGTTAAATTTTGCTAGTTTTTCAATTCGATCTGCTGCTATGAATTATGGTATGAAGATTTTAGTAGCTCAGTTAAATCCGGTTATAGGCGATCTTTTAGGGAATACCGAGAAGATTTTAAGTGCAATGGAGGCTGCTAGAAGGCAAGAGATTGATATTGTTGCATTTCCGGAAATGACGATTTGTGGGTATGCGCCTGAGGATTTAGTATTACATCGAAGTTTCATAGATGAGATGGAGATGTGTTTAGATAGGATTGTGCGAGAATCAAAGGGGATAACGGCGCTTGTAGGATTAATTCGGAAGAATGCGGTTCATGAAGAGAAGAGTTTGTTAAATAGTGCGGCTGTTATATCTGACGGGAAGCTTTTGGGGTTTCATGATAAGTGGCTTCTTCCTACGTATGATGTGTTTGATGAGCGGCGGTATTTTTCTCGAGGCAAGAGTGTTAATGTTTGGGATATTAAAGGGATGCGGATAGCTGTCCTTATATGCGAGGACATGTGGCAAAATGCAGGCGAAGAGATATCGGGTACATCTTACCCCTGGGATCCGGTAAAGGAACTTGTTGTATATAAGCCGGATATACTTTTTAATTTAACGGCATCGCCATTTCAGTCGAGAAAGGCAGATATTCGAGTTCAGGTGTGTAAGGCTGCTGCCAAAACACTTAAATGTCCAATTGTTTATACGTGTCAAGTTGGAGCAAATGGGCCTGTTGTTTTTGATGGGTACAGCCTTTTTGTAGATAAGGATGGAAATTTAAAGCAGGTAGCAAAAGGGTTTCAGGAAGATTATATGACAATTGACCTGAGTGCGCGGGGAAATGTTTTAACATTTGAGCACGATCCGATGTATGACATGATTTCGGCCCTCAAGCTAGGGCTTCATGATTATTTCGATAAATCGGGGCAAAAGAAGGCGATAGTTGGGTTGTCAGGTGGTATTGACTCAGCTTTAGTGGCAGCAATTGCCAAGGAAGCTTTGGGGGAAGAGAATGTTTTAGCAATTTTTATGCCAACAAGATATTCGTCGCAAGAGAGTTACGATGATGCTAGAATACTTGCCGGGAATTTGAATATTGAATTTAAGAGTATTGATATTGATCATTTATTTCAGAATTTTTTAGACACGCTTCACCCTTATTTTAAAAAGGAGTCGGAAGATGTCACAGAGGAAAACATCCAGGCCCGAATTCGGGGGATGATATTGATGGCATTTGCGAATAAATTTAGAGCGCTAGTCCTTTGTACTGGAAATAAGAGCGAGCTTGCTTTGGGATATTGCACTTTATATGGCGATATGTGCGGAGCTCTGAGTGTAATAGGAGATGTTCTTAAGACTGAGTGTTATCAACTTGCAAGATGGATCAATCGAGAAAAAGAGGTGATACCGATCCGGATTTTAGAAAAAGCACCATCAGCTGAACTAAGGCACCATCAAAAAGATTCCGATACCCTTCCTCCTTACGAGATTATAGATAAAGTAATTCGAGGCTATGTCGAAGAGTACAACACAATCGAAGACATCGCTAAGATTTACAAAATTGATGAGGAAACAGTCCGTTCCATCGTCCGCCGTATCTACCGTGCCGAACACAAGCGCCGCCAAGCAGCCCCAAGCCTTCGCATCTCCAAAAAATCTTTCGCTGCCGGGCGTCGCAAACCCCTCCACTTCTCCGGCAACCAATCCGAAAAAGTCTACTAGAGGGTCAGGCCTGCAAGGTGGCAAGGGTTAGTTCAA
>CAMBTZ010000033.1 GCA_945870925.1 Chlamydia trachomatis
CCTGTCCTAAAACCTAGAACGTCTTTTTAAACTGAAATCTAGACTTAGCTTGATGGATTTGTATCAAAAATTCAACGCAAAGGCGCAAAGACACACATCTAGATTTCTTATTTTTAAAGCCATTTTATAGCAAATTTAAAGGACTATAAACAGGTTCTAAAGGTCTTCGAGGAGCTCGATGGAACGGTAGTGGCGGAGCTCGTCACGAAATTTGGTGGCTTCTTCGAAGTTTAGGGCTTTAGCGGCATCGAGCATTAGTTTTTCAAGGTCACGAATTTTTTTCGTAATCTGTTTTGCGCTCAGTTTTGTGTTTGGGCCAGGTTCCTTGATTTCGGGGACGCCAAAGGATTCTAAGAGTGAAAGGGAGGCTTTTCGTATGACCGTTTGAGGCGTAATTCCGTGAGCCTTATTGTAATCTTGCTGAATTTTTCTTCGAGTTTGTGTTATTTTGATGCAGGCTTCGATTGATTTTGTCATTTTATCTGCATAGAGAATAACTCTGCCTGATGCATTACGAGCAGCTCTACCGCAAGTTTGTATTAATGAAGTTTCACTTCTGAGAAAGCCCTCTTTATCAGCATCAAGAATGGTAACAAGCGTTACTTCTGGAATATCAAGTCCTTCTCGCAAGAGGTTAATACCAACAAGGACGTCAAACTTCCCTTCTCTCAAGTCTTTAATGATTTGCATGCGCTCGAGTGTGAGTATTTCTGAATGGAGGTACTTAGCTTTGACGCCGACTTCTTTTAAGTAGTTAGAGAGGTCAACGGAGAGTTTTTTTGTAAGAGTGGTGATTAAAATTCTTCCTCCCTTTGCAATCTCTTTTTGGATTTCTTCTAGGCAATTATCCACTTGAAATTCTGCTTTTCTAATTTCGCAAATAGGGTCGAGAAGGCCTGTAGGTCTAATGATTTGATGGACGAGTTCGCCTCCGGACTCTTCAACTTCCCAAGGATTTGGAGTTGCCGATACATAGATTACACATTTAAGTTTTTCATAAAATTCTTCAAATTTTAAGGGTCTGTTATCAAAGGCAGAAGGGAGTCTAAATCCATAATTAATAAGTGTCTCTTTACGTGCGCGATCTCCATTGTACATGGCTCTAACTTGAGGAACAGATTGGTGGGATTCATCGATAAAGAAGAGAAAGTCTTTTGGAAAATAATCGATTAAAGTGGCGGGAGCAGCGCCCGGAGGTCTATCACTAAAGTGTCGCGAGTAATTTTCAATTCCTTTGCAAAATCCAATTTCTTTGATCATCTCAAGATCATAGCGTGTCCGCTCTCGAATTCTTTGCTCTTCAAGTAGTGCGTTTTTTTCTTTAAAGTATGCAATTCGCTCTTCAAGTTCCTTTTCAATAGTAGCAATTGCCTGGTATCTTACATCATCGGGAGTGGCATGGTGAGAGCCTGGATAGATTGAAATCGATTCAAGAATTTTAATAACTTTTCCGGTTAATGGGTCAATTTCGCTGATTCTGTCAATTTCATCACCCCACAATTCGATACGATAGGCAAGATCACTTTCGTAGGCCGGTACGATTTCAATAATGTCGCCGCGTACTCTAAATGTGCCTCTTGCAAGCTCCATATCATTGCGTGTGTAGTGCAATTTAATAAGATGTATCAGTAAATCATCTCTTAAAATTCGATCACCTTTATTGATGTGAATGATCATTTTTGCATAGTTTTCAGGGGAGCCGAGGCCGTAGATACAAGAGACTGAAGATATAATAATTACATCTTTTCGTTCAAGTAAAGCCCTTGTTGCAGACAGTCGCATTCGGTCTATTTGATCATTGATAGCTAGGTCTTTTTCAATGTAAGTATCAGTTCTTGGAATATAGGCTTCAGGCTGATAGTAGTCATAATATGAGACAAAATATTCTACCGCATTATCTGGGAAAAATGTTTTAAACTCTTGATATAGCTGCGCTGCAAGCGTTTTATTATGGGCTAAAATTAAGGTTGGTCTTTGTGTAGCTGCGATCACATTAGCCATCGTAAATGTCTTTCCGGAGCCTGTAATTCCGAGCAAAACCTGACTCTGTTTTCCAGCAAGAATACCCTTAGTTAACGCTTTAATTGCTTCCGGTTGATCGCCTTTCGGCTCATATTCTGTCTCTAACCTAAACATTTATCAAAAAATCCCCAGCAGGTGAGAAGGTTGATAGTGATTATGATAAAAGAGAAAATGATGGTAGATATTAGAAGAATTCGACCTTTTAGAGTTTTATAAAATTTGGGGGAATCTAAGGTCCATGCCATTGCAGCAGGCAAGAAAACAAGGAGAATTGCAACAAATGCTCCTGCATATTCAAGAGCCAAAAGAAATCCTCTCTGATAGGAAAAGACAAAAATAAGAGGGGGGATGAATGTGAGGCTTATTGCAAGTAACCGTCCTTCCCAGCTTTTTTTTATTTTGAGGCCATCAGTTAAAAAGTCTGCTAAGCTTAAAGAGACCCCTAAAAATGAAGTAATAATAGCAAAAAATGAGAAGGCATATGCTCCGATTTTTACCCAATGAGACTGAATCATATTTGCTAGGGGGCCTGTAGCAGGAATACCATTTCTCCATGCTTCAGCTAAACCATTTGAGCCTTCTAAGGGGACAGATCCAAGTACTAAAAATTGCCAGATTCCGTTAATAAGAAAGGCTAGTAAGCTACCGATAATGACAACTTTATAAAGCGTTTTCTTGTCGTGATCGAGATAAGTTGCAAGACTCGGAATAATAATATGATAACCAAATGAGGTCAATACAACGGGTGCTGCATAAGCAAAAGGGGCCCAAGATACGTGAGATAAAAGATTTATTTGAATATGAGGTGGAATAAATCCAATTAATACTAAATAGGCTAGCACAAGACAAGCCATCAATATACGATTGACCCAATCAACGCCTCGAGTCCCAAGATAGATAAATCCACCAAACAGAAGTGGGAGGACAAATTTTGCAATATCATTTGAAATAAAAGGAAATAAACCTGCAAAAAGAGGAGCGCTTCCTGAGATATAGGCAGCCATTAAAGAATATAGAAGGAGTAGGTAGAAAACCCAAGCAACTGCTTTTCCCCAAAACCCCAATGTTTTCTCAGCCATTGTAATTAAATTAGCCTGACCACCCACGGCACAATTAATTTCTATGAACAAAAACCCGGTAAATAGCATGAAGATCCAGCAAACCAGAAATAAGAGCATTGAGGGGCCAAATCCCATAAATCCAGTCATAACGGGAAGACCAAGCATGCCCACGCCAATTGTTGTCCCGGCTACTAATAGGATTCCACCTAATACAGGTCCAAACTTCATAAATACACCTCAAAGCCCTATATTATAGCTTATTTCATAATTTAGGGGGAGATTAGGTTTCTTGACATGTCCTGGGCTTGACCTGACCCTCTTTTACATGCTACCGAGCCTGCTACTGTGGAAGGTCACTTCCCCTCAAGACCAGATGCCCGTACTTATCGACTTTCAGATCTAATAACCCGATACTCAGGTTAGAAGCAATGGTCTTTTTAGGAAAAAAATATCCGGCGAGAAAAAAATCTACCTCTGTTTTGGAACTTGCCCAATATTTAGATGAGCTATTGGGGAATAGTAAAAACTTGTGGTGTCTATTTGAGGATCTAGTACGATCAAAGAGTGATTTCTTGGGAGAACAGACTGAAGAAAATACCGCCTATTTTGAGGAAGAGGTATATTATTATTTAAGAGGAGATGAGTTTTCTTTAGAAAAGGGGATGCATCTAATTCGATATAGTAATGCTCAATGGTATTATATGAATGTTATTACTTCAGAGCCAATTTTGCCTGTACAAGACAACTTAACAATAGAATTAATTCGGGATATTGCAGCTAAGACCTCTAACATTGTCATAGGAGCTTATGATATGGAAGGATATGTCGTATGGGGGAAAAATGTTAAGTAAATTATTAATATTAATAAATGTGGTCAGGTCTGCAATTCTGCACTTTCTAAATTTGATAAAAACAAGGATAAATCTATTTTAATTGCAGGTAAGTGGAGAAATGCCGCTGTCCATTCAGAACCAGAACAATTGCAAAAAAGATTATTTATTTCAGTAGTTCCATGCAGCGAGTTTGAATTAGAGAATTTAAAAACCAAATTTCTAATGGGTTATTAAATGATTCGTTATAATTAGGGGGAGATTAGGTTTCTTGATACGTCCTGGGCTTGGCCTGTCCCTTTAGTGGGGAGAATTTTTACTTGTCCTGAGGTGAGGTCAAAGTCGCGAAGGTCTATCACTTTGATAGTCTGGTCGTCGTAGGTTTTATAGTAGTATTGGAGAGTTTGAGGGTCTCTTGCGCAGGTGACTTGTGTTTGGCATATGTGGTTCACTCCATCTGCATTTTCGATGGCAACGCCGACGGGGATGTCGAATTGATTGAGAATATGGAAGAGTTGAAAGATTGCATCATGGGCATTTTTGGAAGGTATAGCTGCAGATGAAAAAATAGCTGCTCTTATAAAGCGTGATGGGGGTGTAAAGTCGCCAGGCAGTCCTACCATTCCCGAGCCTGAGCCTAATTGTTTAAAGAGGATTCCGTTGATTGATACAGGGATTGCGTTATAGGGACTAAGGTGGATGTAATTTCTAAGATTTGTTAGATGCCAATCAAAGGTTGGGGAGTTAGTTAGAGTTCCAAGTTCATTATCATAGGTGACAAGAGTGCCGCCGAGGGGTTCGATTACTAAGCAGTTACCGTCTTTATCATAAACAATATAATGAAAAGGTGGAGGTGTTTTGCCCCACTCTTCTGTTACTGTTGGTGCGATGATTACATCTTTTAGAGCCTCTTTTACTTCGAGCACTGTGGCAAATTGAGTTAATATCCAATTAGGAAATTCAATGGGGGAAAGAGAGCGCCTTTGATTTTCTTGAGTCGTTGGAGTGTAACCTGCAAATGTTGGAAAATAAAATGTACCGACAGATAACCCCTTTTCATTCATTCCGTCAAGCATTGCTAAGTGTGAAAAAGCAATTGCGCCAATAGTAGCATATTTTGATTTATAACGGAGGCCTGGACCATTTGGTGTAGTCCCGATAAATGAGTAACCACGTGGGATCACAGCGCTATCAAGATCGACAGGTATGCCAAATTCAAGGGTCCTTCCATGAACAATTGAACCATCTGCTGCAACTAATTTTATTCCTGTACAAGCTTCAACTTGAGTAAAGAGAAGTGCAAACCCCAAAATAATTTTTTTCATTGATTTCTCCTCGCCATAAATTTTAATCAGCCATATCATGAATAGCTTATAATTTCTTCAAAAAAGAGGTCCTAATGTTTAATAAGCGTTCATATGGAATTACCGGCATTGTTTTTATACTAGGGCTTGCTTTCTTCTTATTTCAGACAAATATTTTAAAAGGTTTTGAGGATGAGCTGAATATAGCAAAACATCAAACGGTAACAAAAGAGTTAGAGTTTGTTATTGTAGTCCCATCTTTTAATAACGATCTCTATTTTGAAAGAAATTTAGATTCAATTTTTTCTCAGGATTACAGAAATTATAGTGTTGTATACATAGATGATTGCTCTACAGACAGCACATATTCCAATGTAAAAAATTATGTAACACAAAAAGGGATTGAAAATCAGATTCAATTGATATGCAATTCAGTAAATCGGAAAGCGCTTTACAATCTGTATACGGTGATTCACTCACTTCGCAATGATAAAATTGTTGTTCTTTTAGATGGAGATGATTGGTTTGCAAATGAACATGTTCTTTCAAATCTAAATGAATATTATCAAAATGATGATATGTGGATGAGTTATGGGCAATATGTTCGATATCCTGATAATAGAAAGGGGATGTGCGCGCCTGTCACAAAATCCTTTCTCCAAAAAGCAAATATGCGATTAGGTAAATGGCAATATTCACATCTTCGATCATTTTATGCGGGTCTATTTAAGAGAATTAAATTCAATGATTTAATTAATAATGACCAGTTTTTTTCATCGGCTTGGGATCTTGCTATTATGTTTCCTATGATGGAGATGGCAAGAACGCACGTCTATTTTACACCGGAAATTTCGTATGTCTATAATTATGAAACGCCATTAACAGATGCAAAACTTAGGTTAAATGAACAAAAAAAAATAGAGCAAGCAATCCGGCAGAAGACTATTTATCCGGCACTAACAGTTGATCCAAGATTTCCACTTGCGTTAGCTGAAGCTGACTTGGTTATCTTTTCTTACAATAGACCGATGCAGCTTTTTGCTCTTTTAGAATCAATAGAGAAAAATATAACCGGATTTAGAAAAATAGGTATTATTTATAGAGAAGATCCCGATTATATTTTTGGGTATGACTCTGTAAAAAGCCGTTTTTCAAATGTTCAATTTTTCAAGCAGTCAAATGATAAGCCTAAGGAGGACTTCAAGCCTCTTGTTTTAGAATTATTCAAAGGTGAATTTGGTAAAGGGGCAGATTATATTGCATTTGCTGTGGATGATATTATCATAACTGATCAAATAGATGTTGCAGATAGCGTTTTAAGGCTACAAGAAACAGGTGCTTATGGTATGTATTATAGGCTTGGAAAACATGTTGATCACTGTTATATGCACAATGATGAATATACAGGTGTTCCAAATTTGATTGAGGTTAATTCTGGATGTTTTGCTTGGCAATTTAAGCAAGGTATAGGTGACTGGGCCTATCCAAATTCTGTTGATCTTGTTTTGTATCCTAAGGATCAAATAATAAATGAAATTGAAAATATGAAATATACATTTCCTAATGACTTTGAAGGGGAGTGGGCAAGATATGCAGATGCAAATAAAGTAGGGCTCTGTTATGAGAGAGCAAAGATGGTAAATATTCCGATGAATATTGTTTCAACATTTAAAAACCGTGCAGCAAACACTTTTTCAGCTGAAGAGCTCAATTTAATGTTTAGTGAAGGTCTAAAAATTGATATTGCCCCCTTCTTTCAGATTTTAAATAAAGGGGCGCATGCAGATTTAGAACCTCAGTTTATCACAAGGGATTAATGGTAAAGGCTAAATTTTTTGTATTAATTACGCTAGCAATTTTTGGGGCACTTTTTTTATGGAAGATGGTTCAGGGTGGCTATGTTTTTGAAAGTAAAAAAATGGGGAAATCTCTTAATTTTCATCTGACTCGAGAAGAGAAACCGTTTGTAATTATTGTCCCCTCCTTTAACAATCAAGAATATGTAGATAAAAATCTCTGGTCTATCTTAGACCAGGAGTATAAAAATTATAGAGTTATTTACATTGATGACTGTACAACTGATGCAACGTATAAAGAGGCTTTAACTTGTGTAGAGAGTTTTGAGGCTACTGATAAAGTCTCAATTATCCGAAATCCTGAAAACTATAAAGCGCTTTATAATTTGTACTATACAATTCAAACGTTACCGGATGATGCAATAGTCGTAGTTTTGGATGGTGATGATTGGTTTGCCCACCCTCGCGTTTTAAAAGAACTCAATCGATATTATAGTGATCCAAATACTTGGATGGCGTATAGCCAATATATAACATATCCAAAGTATGAGAAGGGGACAATGACTCCGATCAATGTAAAAAAGAAAAATTTACGAGGACAAGCACTCTTTCCCCAGTTACGAACATTTTATGCAGGTATTTTTAAAAAAATTAAATTAAAAGACCTGCTTTATCAAGGTGCGTTTTTTAGAGCATCCTGGGATATGGCTGTTATGTTTCCACTTTGGGAAATGGCAAGAGAGCACTCTGTATTTATACCGGATGTTCTCTATGTTTATAATCGAGAGACCCCTCTTAATGACGACAAACTTCATAGAGAGAATCAGTTTATATATAATCGGTACATTCGATCACTTTTTCCTTATGAAGAGATTGATAGTTACAAAACGGATACTATTAATGAAGGAAGCTCTGCGCTCATAATTTTTTCAGAAAATCGCCCCCTTCAATTACTAAGTTTTCTTGAATCCCTTGAAAAAGCAAATGGACAGTTTTCTCAGATTCATGTTTTTTATACAACCTGTGGAGCTGATTTTGAGACAGGATATGAGATTGTAAAGGAAAAATATAAGCAAAATATTGTCTTCCAAAGATGGACAAATAGAGAGGCTTTTTTGACTGTAATTGACAGAATTGATTCCTCCTACATTACCTTTGCAAAAGATACGCTCGTACTCAATCGAGATCTAAATTTAAGTGATGCAATCTTAGTTCTTGAAAAAACAGGAGCTTACGGCGTTTACTTTGATCTCGGTTTAAATATATTTGAGACACCAACTAAAGTTCTATCCGTCTCAGATGGATTTTTTGCATGGGACTTTACATGTGGAAGTGGTGAATGGAAATGTTGCAATCGCTTAAATATGACTCTTTATAGAAAAGCAACTTTTGCCCCATTTCTTAGTAAAATCCAATTTGAGACAATTACAGAGTTTGAAGCTAGCTGGAAAAAATGTATCGATCTGCATCAAATTGGGATTTTTTCTAGAGAGTCAAAAGTTGTAAATATTCCCTTCCAAATCACTAAGTTAGATTCAGGTGAAAAGACCTACCTTTATAGTGAAGAGGAACTTAACGATCGCCTTTTAGAGGGATACAAAATTGACATTACACCAATAGAAAATCTTGAAAACGCTTCTCGTGAAATTGAATTCTACCCACATTTTATTAAGCGCGATCAATTAATAGAGTAAATATTTTTCTCTTTTTTGTATGAATTGTCCGCGCTCTTCAATGTGATGGCTAATTAGTTTCCAAGTCACAAACTTTTCTGTTAGAAGTAGATTGATCGCGGTATCGCTCCCATGAGATTTATTAAAAAGAGACTGCTTTTCTTTGGAAAGAGTTTTAAGTTTAGCGTTTACTTCAGTTGGATAGAGGCTTTTTAAAAGCCCAATAATAAAGAATTGGGTGAGTAGAGGTCTGTAGAGCACATGATTTGTAATATGAATTTTAACTCCCTGACAATCTTTGTCTTTAAGTGAGCCATAGAAAGGTTTATAGTGAATTGGAGAAAACGATGCGCCCGGAATTTTTTGTTCATTTAAAGCATGTGCAAATTGCTCGGCATTAATCCATGTTGCCCCCACAATTTTAAAGGGAAGTGTATATCCAATTCCAATATTTACAAGCTCTAGCTCGCCAAGTAATCCTGTTGTTGCGCAGTAGTAAGGAGTGTCTGATTCAGGAATATTTGGACTTGTTGGAATCCAGGCAAGGCCTGTATCCTTAAATATCATATCTCTTGTCCAGCCTTTCATAGGGATAATTTTAAGATTGCACCCAATCTTATACTCCCCATTAAAAAAAAGAGCCAGCTCTCCAATTGTCATTCCATGGCAGTAAGGAACGTTTATGTATCCGATAAATGATCTGAATTTGTCATCTAACATAGGGCCGTCAACCATAAGGCCTCCCATCGGATTTGGCCTATCAAGAACAATTATAGGTATAGATCTTTTTGCAGCCTCTTCCATCACATAAAAAAGGGTTGATGCATAGGTGTAAGGTCTAATTCCAATATCTTGAATATCAAAAACAAGTACGTCAATTCTTTGGAGCATTTCTTCAGTCGGTCTTCTAGTCCTGCCATGCAAGCTAAAGATCGGAATCTCATTTGTGGATCCACTTTTTACTTCTATTCCAGCATAAATCTTCCCATCAAGTCCATGTTCAGGAGCAAATAGAGCCGCTAATTTAAAATTCTTCCCTTCGCAAAACATTATTACCGTCGATTTTAACTGTCCGTCAACACCGGTCTGGTTAGTGATCAGACCAACTCTTTTTCCTTCGATCGCATTTACATAGCCCTCCTTAAAAAACCTGTCAATACCAAGCTCTACTTTGCCTGCTAGTAGTAGATAAGGAATTAGTAAAATGAAAAGCTGCTTGTAAAGCATAGGGGACTCCAGTATAATGTTGTCACATTATGGCTGATGAAAATCTATTAAATGAAGAGCAAAAAAGAGCAATTGAGCACATTGATGGACCATTGCTTGTTTTGGCGGGTGCCGGTTCGGGTAAAACTAGGGTTGTTACTTATCGAATTGCAAATCTTTTAAAGCATGGGGTTGCAGCTCGCAGTATTGTAGCTGTTACATTTACGAATAAAGCTGCAGAAGAGATGAGACAGCGTGTTCAGAAAATTACAAGTGAGAAGATTCTTGCAACGACGTTTCACTCGCTAGGGGCCCAAATTTTAAGAGAGTCAATTCATCTTATTAATTTTCCTACTCCATTTACAATTTATGATGAGAAAGACAGTCTTGAGATTTTAAAAAGTTGTGTAAGAAGTGATGAGAAAGGGGTTATAAAGGCAACACGGCAGGCAATTTCAGAAGCCAAAAACAATTTGATGGGACCTGATGCTTTTAAAAATGATAAGGTTTTTTCTGGTGTTTATGAAGAGTATCAGAGGAAACTGAAAGAGAATAGAGCGCTTGATTTTGATGATTTGCTCTTTTCTTCGGTACAGGTATTGAAGCATCCTGATTCTCCTTATCAAAATAGATGGTCGTATGTTCTTGTAGATGAGTATCAAGACACAAATCAAGCTCAATATACTATGTGCAGGTTGCTGACAGAGAAGAGTAAGAATCTTTTTGTTGTGGGCGATCCCGATCAGTCGATCTATTCATGGCGCGGTGCAAATGTGGGGAATATATTAAAGTTTGAAGCTGATTTTGATGGGGCAAAAGTGATTTCGCTTATGCAGAATTATCGAAGCACTAATACTATTTTACAAGCTGCGAATGCAGTTATTGCAAAAAATGATCGGCCCTATGAAAAAAAACTTTGGAGCGCACTTGGGGATGGGGATAAGATTCATCTTCACTCTCTTGATACCGATTTGGACGAAGCAAGAACAATTACACGTGAGATAAAAGAGTATCAAAAGCGTTATGCCGGCGAAGAGATGGCTATTTTCTATCGAACAAACGCTCAGTCTAGATCATTTGAGGATCAGCTTCTTATGGCAAAAATCCCTTATACGATTGTGGGGGGGATTTCATTTTATGCTAGAAAAGAGGTAAAAGATGTGATGTCTTTTTTAAGGCTTGTCATTATCCCGGCAGATAGTGTTAGTTTTGAAAGGACGATTAATTTACCGAAGCGTGGCATAGGACCTAAAGCTTTTGAACGACTGATTGAGCTTGCTAAAGAGAGAGGGCAACCGATTGTAGAGGCAATAGAGTCATTTCTTCACGAATTTCCACCTAAACAGAAAAGTGCCCTTTTTGAATATTTGAATATCTTAAATGGGGCAAAAATAGCGATAGCTGAAGGTAAGCCGGTTCATGAAGTAATTACTAAAGTAATAGAGCTTTCTCGCTATGATCTCTATCTTAAAGAAGATAAAGAGACGTACGAAGATAAGAAGGCAAACATTGAAGAGCTTGTTGCAAAAGCGTATGAGTGGGAGAAAACAGCTCCCGAGCCAACGTTGCAGAGATTTCTAGAAGATTTAACATTGAATGTTCCGCGTGATATGGAAGAGATGCAGAAAGTTGGTGTCAGATTGATGACGCTACATAATGCTAAGGGGCTTGAATTTACTTGTGCTTTCATGGTCGGTTTAGAAGAGAATCTATTCCCTCATATTAACTCTAAAGAGTCTGACCAGGATTTACAAGAAGAGCGTAGACTCTTTTATGTAGGGATGACAAGAGCTAAAAGGCACCTACATTTATCATTTACACGGCGTAGATTTCTTTGGGGCGGTGCTCAAAACATGTACCCAAGTAGATTTCTAAAAGAGGTCCCAAGAGAATTTATTGCACAAATGGCAGCCTCAGCTCCAATTCAGAGTGAAGTTCTGACTATGGGACAATTAGTTGCTTTTGAAGTCGGTGCTATTGTGAGGCACCGTGATTTTGGAAGAGGCGTAGTCCTAAAAACCTATGAAACATCATTCGGACTTACCTATGATGTCGAATTCCAAGAGGATCATTCTAAAAAGAGTCTAGTCGCAAAATATGCAAAACTTAGTGCTGACTAGAGTTGTGAACGTACAGAACATCTTCAATAAATTTAATATGATTTTTTGAATATTCTGCCAACGGAAGAAAATAGAGATCTAAAGTTTCAGGAATTAGCGCTTTTCTATAATTAAATCTTGAGTCCGGCTTGATTTGCTTAAAAAGACCTGCATAATAAGTTTTTAGATAAGAGGAAAGCCATGGAATTTTATTTGTGTGCCTGTTTCGAAGCATTTTTTTCAGGTAGGGATCAACTGTCCCCTTTTGATAGGATGGGTATTCAAGAAATTGTGAATAACTAAGCCATGTATCACTAGAGTTAGAGTATATTTGATTTAATTTTTCTAAGACTAAATTATTAGCAAGCCAATCATTACAATCAAGCTGTACCACAATTTCATCATCTTTTATAAATTCAAGAGATTTTTGAAAGCATTCGATTGTCGGTGTTGCATCGTCAAATGAAA
>CAMBTZ010000034.1 GCA_945870925.1 Chlamydia trachomatis
AGCTTTTAAAAATAATCGCATTGATTTAGCTCAGGCAGAAGCTGTTCAGGAACTAATTGCTGCAAAGAATGAACTTGCATTGCAGGCTGCATCTGACCAACTACAGGGACGTTTATCTTTACTAGTCAAAGACTTACAACTCAGACTTACTGATATCACATCAATTATTGAAGCGTGGGTTGACTATCCCGAGGAAGGACTAGAGTTTGCAACTGAGTCAGAAATTTTAGAGATGCTCACCACTACAAAAGTGAAAATGAGCACATTAGCCAACACCTTTCATGACGGTGTTTTATTAAATAGAGGCTCAAGCCTTTGCTTACTTGGCGCTCCGAATGTCGGTAAATCATCCCTTATGAACGCGTTACTTGATCAAGATCGCTCGATTGTAACAAACATCCCGGGAACAACAAGAGATGTACTTCATGAAGAACTTCTTCTAGATGGGATGCCCTTTCGCCTTTTTGACACAGCAGGCGTAAGAGAGACTGAGGAGATTATTGAAAAAGAGGGAATTCTTCGAACAAAAAAAGTGGCCGAAGCTTCTGACCTTGTCCTTATTTTGCTCGATATTACAAGAATAATTAGCCAGGACGAACAGACCCTTCTTAAAACTTATCCAAATGCTGTAATTATATGGAATAAATCAGATCTCCCTCACGAAAATCAGGAAATATCTGGTATTAAGATATCTGCAAAATGTAAAACCGGCCTTACAGAACTTAAGAAAACGATTGTCGACCGTATTTGGAAAAATAAACTCCCCGATAAAGGACAAATCACTCTTACAAAAGAGCGTCATTACTCAGCATTAAGTGAAGCAATCAATGGCGTTGATTCCGTAATACAAGGCTTTAAAAATGGTGTCTCGCCTGAATTTCTAGCCTTCGACTTAAGACAATCACTTAAGTCACTTTCCTCGATTATTGGAACTAATGTAACTGAAGATATTTTAGGTGCAATATTTGCAAAATTTTGCGTCGGAAAATAATCCAGACCATTCTGGATGAGCTTTTTCCAAATCCTGAAGTTCCACTAACTCACCTCGATCCCTATACTCTTTTGATTGCCACTCTTCTATCGGCTCAGTGTACAGACAAGCGGGTTAATGAGATCACCCCCATTCTCTTTGAAATTGCAAAAACACCAGCTGAAATGATCAAACTATCCGTTGAAGAAATTCTCTTCATTATACGTCCATGCGGTCTTGGTAACACAAAAGCAAAAGCGATTTGGAATCTATCTAAAATCCTTCTAGATAAATATGATGGCATTGTTCCCTCCACCTTTAATGAATTGGAAGAACTTCCCGGCGTTGGTCACAAAACTGCCTCTTGCGTTATGGCCCATTCCTTCAAAGTCGCATCTTTTCCAGTGGACACTCATATCCATAGACTTGCAAAACGCTTTGGCATCTCGTCCGGCAAATCAGTACAACAAACAGAGACCGATATAAAAGCCTTCTTCCCAAAAATGAGCTGGAACAAACTCCACCTTCAACTCATCTACTACGCAAGGTCACACTGTCCCGCGCTCCGCCACAACCTAGAAAACTGCCCTATCTGTACTGAAATTGCGACTTTTCCGCAGCATTTTGCAGAATAGTCTTGACTATTCCTCAAACCTCTGCATAATAGTCATTATGGAAAGGTCCCAAAAACAAGCTATTTTACACGATTTACAAAAAAAAATGGTCCTTTTGGCAGGCCCTCGCCAGGCAGGAAAAACCACGCTGGCTAAATCAATTGCAAAAGAATTTAGATCTTCGATCTATCTCACATATGACCACTTAGAAGATAAGAAAATAATTCTGAAAGAATCATGGCTCCAATCAATAGAATTGATTATTTTGGATGAAATTCACAAGATGCCAAAATGGATAAACTATTTAAAAGGGATCTATGACACAAAAGAGCCCCACCAAAAAATCATAGTCACTGCCAGCGCTCGACTTGAAATATTTAATCAGGTGGGCGATTCTCTTGCAGGGAGATATTTTTTACACAGACTTCTCCCCTTCTCACCAAGTGAATGCGAGAAAGTCCATTGCAATTACACAATCGATCGCTTTTTAGAGCGAGGAGGCTTTCCAGAACCTTTTCTAACAGAAAATTCAATCGATGCAGACAGATGGAGACTTCAATACGTTGATAGCTTATTAAGAATAGACGTCCTTGAATTTGAGAACATCCAAAACCTGAATGCCATACGCCTTCTCTTTGAACTTCTTAAACAGCGCGTTGGTTCTCCAATTTCACTCACCTCTCTTGCGCAAGATATTGGAATCTCGCCAAATACAGTAAAAAAATACATTCAAATCCTAGAAGCTCTCTACATAGTCTTCCGCGTAGCCCCCCACTCAAATAATATCGCACGAAGTTTACTCAAGGAATCTAAAATTTATTTTTTTGACACAGGATTAGTTAACGGAGATCTCGGGGCTAAATTTGAAAATTTTATTGCAATTTGTTTACTAAAGCATGTCTATTCCAAAATCGACTATCAGGCCAAAAACTATACTCTTAATTATTTACGTACAAAAGATGGACGTGAAGTAGATTTTGCCCTCACCCTAGATAAAAATATAGAAAAAATCATTGAGGTAAAAACAAAAGATACCCATATCAACCCAGCTCTTACCTATTTTCATGAGAAATATAATATACCTGCCTATCAAGTAGTTAAAGATCTCAAACATGAAAAAGCAGAAAAGGGAATACAGACCCTACAAGCTCTAAATTTTCTTAAATCCCTTGATCTTTAATAAAATACGCATTTTTAGCTCTTAGATATATAATAATTTATACCATTAAAAAGAGGTTTTTATATGTGTAATTGTGGAAAAAAAGGTCATAAAAATGATGATGAGCCTAAAAGTTGTAAGGAAAATGAGATCTCCTGCGGCGAAAAATGCTGCAAAGAGGGAGAATTATGCAAACATGGAAGATGCATCCCTATTGTTGACTCCAATTAGTAAGAGGGGTATAATCCCCTCATCATGGAATGGACATCATTACAATTTGAAGAAATTACTAATGTGCTTGTAGAGGCCGGACAGCCCTCATATAGAGCTAAGCAGCTTGTTGAGTGGATTTATAAAAAGGCTATACTTGACCCTAAATTGATGTTTAATTTTAGCGGCGAGTTAAAAGAAATTTTACAGTCACTTGGGAAATTCAAAGCACTTGAGACTGTAAAAGTCCAAGAATCCGATGATGGTGAAACATTCAAATTTCTTTGGAAATTACACGATGGGGCACTTGTAGAATCTGTTTTAATCTGTTCTGAAAAAAGAAGGACTGTTTGCGTCTCTTCACAAGTAGGCTGCCCTGCTCGTTGCGCTTTTTGTGCTTCGGGGAAAATGGGTCTAAAAAGAAACTTGACAGCTGGCGAAATTGTAGAGCAAGTCCTTCAGATTCAAACTTACCTCCTTGACAAAGGGGAATCGGTCAATCATATCGTCTATATGGGAATGGGAGAGCCGCTTGAAAACTTTGATGCCGTTGTCAAATCGCTTCGTATTCTGACTGATCCAGTACTTTTTGGTATTTCACAAAGACACATCACTTTATCGACTGTTGGAGTAATTGAAGGGATTTATAAACTCTCGCAAGAATCCTTTAAAATTAATCTTGCTCTCTCATTACACGCTCCGAATCAACATATCCGCAAAAAAATTATCCCCTATGCTCGTAAGTACGACTTTGATGAGCTCATGAAAGCTATTGATGATTACCATGAAATCACAAAACGTGACATCACATACGAATATATACTTATAGCCGGAATCAATGACCAAGAAGAACACGCTGAAGAACTTGCTAAACTTCTCCAATATAGACAATGCACAGTAAACCTCATTCCTTACAACCCTGTCGAAGGTCTCAACTTAGAAAAACCTGAGCGCTCAGACATCTCTGCATTTAGAGATATTCTTGACGACTATGAAATCGTCCACACCTGCCGTTATACTAAAGGCGACGACATTGCAGCCGCTTGCGGTCAGCTTGCCCTACAAGAAGCGTAAATAAATCTTTTTTTTTAATGAATCCCTTTATACAATCTAGACAAACCAATGGAAAATTATGTCCTTTTCACCGATTTCCTACTCTCCGATTAGTCCAAGGACACTTTCCACACCTCTTGACCTGAGGTCCCCTGATTTACGAGTTTATGAAGCCGCCGGATTTGCAGAAATTTGTGAATTGAACAAGACTTTAACTAGATGGCTAGAAATTGCTAAGGATTATAAAACCGAATCTGAAACATTACTTTCTAAAGAAATATCAGCATCCGGAAGCATAAGCACCATGCTAAAAGGTGATATCACCTATATGCTTGAATCTTTACCGGAATTTGCTAGCCCGGCTGGAGCCCCACCAAAAAGTGCAGATCAAATGATTTTAGAATATCTGCTCAAATTTGATACTTCCTTTGTCGTTAGTAAAGATACAAAAGGTGTCATCCAAGCTATAGGTGAAGTTAACACAGAGGGTAATGAATTGACCTATCTTGTTACAAACCCGCTTAATCTATTAAATCGCTATTATAGCATCCAAACTTGTGGTGGTGGTAGCTCTATTATTACTTATCTAGCTAATAAAACAGTCTCACTTGGCCTCTCTTCCCTCACAGTGAAATCTACAGGAACAGCTACTGGATTTTATGAAAAGCAAGGTTTTGAAGTACTACATAGACCAAGCCCTATAAGACTTCAAAAGGGTAGACAACTAATTTCTATGGAACTAACTGCAGAAAAAATCCGTTTAAGAATTACTCCGCCTGCCGCTAAATTTTCTGATTGCTAAAATATTTATTCCAATCCATCTGACATCCTCCCCGCTCTAAAGGAAGAGGAACCCTACCGCGTCTTAGAGCCTGTACTAAAACCTAAGAAGCTTTCTATATAAGATGTTCTAATGAAAATATTGCCTAAAATTCAACGCAAAGGCGCAAAGAAACAAAGACGCAAAGAAACAAAGGCGCAAAAAAAGAAGACGCCCTACTGCTCAACCACTATTTTATAAATAAAATGAATTTAAAATAGGATAACTAGCTTTGCGCCTTTGTATCTTTGCGCCTTTGCGTTGAATCTTTGATACAAACCTAGTACGAGTAGATTTCAGGTTTAAAAGACGCTCTAGGTTTTAGGGCAGCTTCTTAGAAGCTGTTTAATCTACTATGTTTTTTATGATCTGACGTAATCGCGCATTTTCAGATTTTAACATAGCTACTTGATTTTTTAGCAATTCAATCTGATAATCTTTATCATCTTCAACAATAGTTGTTTCTATTCCTTCTGGCTCTACCGGCGAGGGCTGAGTTAAAAATTCAAGAGATTGAAAATCTATAGGTGGTCTTTGAAGCGGCATTCCGGCTCCGATAACAGTAAATGACATAAAAACCTCAAATGTAAGAAATATTGAGTTATTCTATAACAGGTTGGCCTATTTTACAAAGAGTCTCTAATCCGAGCGATGTATTTTTGATAAGATCTTTTGAGAGCTTTACTCTACCGGGCTCAATAAGGGTTATAACCATTGAAGCACCGAATGAAAAATAACCCATTTCATCCCCTTTTTTATATTGCTTTCCTGCTTGATACGTAAAATTGATGCTCCCAACGTTTGTGGCGCCGATGGCAATAAAGGCGACTTGTCCGAGTTTTTCTGTTTGGAGCAAAACTTGCACTCTTTTATTTTCTGTCAGATAAGAAATGTTAGTTTTAAGGGCAATCGGATTAACAGAATAGAGATAGCCGCCAATTAATTTTGGCGCTTCAGAAATGCAATCGAGTGGGAAATGAAATCTGTGATAATCAGGCGGAGCAAGCCTTGCAATCAAAAGCGATCCACCTTTATATCTACTTGCATCACAATGAAGTAATTTAGAAATCGAAAGTTTTTTCCCTTTTACAAAGATTTCTTGGTGAAGATCGATGTTATCAAAGGCTAAATATCGCCCATCAGCGGGTGCGATTACAGGAGTATCGGATATTGGTCTAGCCTCTTTTTTAAGCTTTCGAATAAAAAAATCATTGAATGTCGCAAAATTTTCTGTTTCGGCCTCGCTCATATTAACATGAAATTTTTTTACAAATGGTGTGATCTGTTTTTTTGAGAAGGGTGATTTTTGCCAAATTCCAAACAAAGCGGAAGCTAGCGGTAGCTTTGAGATCAAAGTACGCAAGCATTTTGAAAAAATTGTTTGTCTATAAGCAAGCTGTAAGAGCGATTCGCCGTAAACAATTTCTTCTTCAATTTTTTCTGTCTTTCTATCTACAATATGAATAGTCATAAATGAGTTTATTGTTTAAAATAATATGTTAGAAATTTAATTGACAGGGAATAATGTTTAGATTTTTAAAAAAAATATTCGGCACCCAGCAAACACGCTTAGTTAAACGCTATTTCCATATCGTTAAAAAAATTAACATCAAAGCAGAGGAATTTGCTTCTCTTTCCGACGACGACCTTCGTGCAAAAACTACCGAATTTAAATTACGATTAAAAAACGGCGCAACTCCTGATGATCTTCTTGTTGAAGCTTATGCCGTAGTTAAAAATGCTTGCAGAAGACTTATTGGAACTGAAATTCACGTCTCAGGTTATAATCAAAAATGGGACATGGTCCCTTATGATGTTCAAATAGTAGGTGCAGTTGCAATGCATTATGGTGCAATCGCTGAAATGCAGACAGGTGAAGGAAAAACACTTACGTCAGCTATGCCTCTCTACCTTCATGCATTAACTGGAAAACCTACTCATCTTGTTACTGTAAACGACTATCTAGCAAAACGGGATGCTGAATGGGTTGGTTCAATTTTTAAATGGCTTGGCCTAACTGTTTCCGTTCTGACAAATAATTCACCTATAGAAAAAAGGCACGAGCTTTATCTTGCCGATATTGTATATGGAACAGCTTCGGAATTTGGCTTTGATTATCTACGAGATAATTCGATGGCCACGAATAAAGATCAACAGTGCCAAAGAGGTTACTATTTTGCGGTGATTGATGAAGTAGACTCCATATTGATCGATGAAGCTAGAACTCCCCTAATTATTTCAGGTCCCTCTTCTGTATCTAGACAAATGTACGATGTACTTAAGGACCCCGTTGCAGAGATGGTAAGACTTCAGCGTGATGAGTGCAACAAACTTGCCTCGGAAGCTAGACGTATTTTAGAGGGCCTTAATCTTCTAGAAGAGACCACCGAGTCTAATAAGCTTACAAAAGAGCAAGATATAGAACTTCAAGGGGCTCTAAAAAAACTGTGGCTAGTTTCAAAAGGGACTCCAATAAATAAAATTTTAAAGCGCATTCGTGAAAATCCCGATCTTAGAGCTAGGCTTGACCTACTTGAAACTTATTACTGGGGTGATCAAAACAAGGAGGAACGCTTAGAAGCTCTTGCAAAACTCTTTATTATTGTCGATGAGCGCAATAACGAATATGAACTGACTGATTTAGGGGTTAAGCATTGGCATGGCGATGACAAAGCTTTTACTATGCTCGATCTAGGCCATGAATATGCGTTAATTGATGATAATACGGATTTATCAGATCAAGAGAAGTTACAAAAAAAAGTAGATCTGCGCGAAGCTGATTCTCTAAGAAAAGAGACATCTCACAATGTAAGACAACTGTTTAGAGCCCACCTTTTGATGGAAAAAGACGTCGACTACATTGTTCAAGAAGGGAAAATTGTAATCATTGACGAAAACACCGGCAGACCTCAAGCAGGACGTAGATTCTCTGACGGCCTTCACCAAGCCATTGAAGCAAAAGAGGCTGTTGCGATTCAAAAAGAGACTCAAACTTACGCAACTATTACTCTTCAAAATTATTTCCGTCTTTACGCAAGACTTGCGGGAATGACAGGTACTGCAATTACTGAAGCGCAAGAATTAAAAGAGATCTACAAAATTGACGTTCTAGAAATTCCATCAAATAAAAAGTGCCAAAGAGCCGATCTAAATGATGAGATTTACATGACAGAACGGGAAAAATATAATGCAATTATTAAAGAGTTAATAGAAATTCACAAGAAGGGTCGCCCGATTTTAATTGGGACCGAGACTGTTGAAATTTCTGAAAAATTATCACGCATTTTAAAAAACCAGAAACTTCCCCACACTGTTTTGAACGCAAAGCAAAATGATAAAGAGGCTGAAATTGTAGCTGCTGCCGGCCAAAAAGGGGCAATTACCGTTTCAACAAACATGGCAGGACGAGGAACCGATATTAAGCTTGGTGAAGGCGTCGCAGCTCTTGGC
Organism: Chlamydia trachomatis; assembly: GCA_945870925.1. Lineage (GTDB taxonomy): Bacteria > Chlamydiota > Chlamydiia > Chlamydiales > 2-12-FULL-49-11 > VGMD01. The sequence continues at coordinate 8,277 of CAMBTZ010000034.1, forward strand.
GGGCTTCATGTTATTGGAACAACAAGACATCAATCTAGACGAATTGACCGCCAATTACGTGGTCGTTCAGGCCGTCAAGGCGATCCAGGCTCCTCTAAATTCTATGTCTCTTTTGAAGATTCTCTCATGAGACTTTTTGCATCAAATAAACTTACCTCGATCTTACAAAAATTTCGACCGCCGGAAGGTGAAGCTATTTCAGCACCTATTCTGAATCGCTCTATCGAAACAGCACAGAAACGAATTGAACAAAGAAATTATACAATTAGAAAGCACACTCTTGAATTTGATGATGTAATGAATAAACACCGAACAGAGGTCTACAGCTTTCGAAATGAAGTTTTACAATCACCTAACATCCTTCCACTTACTACAGAGATTTTAGAGAATTTCTGCTCTACCTTAAGTGAACCATTTTTCCAAAATCGCTTAGAAGAAAATGGATGGCTTCCGGAAGAGTATCGTAAATGTTTAATGACTCACTTCCCTGTATTGATTGAAGAACACGCTTTCAGCGATGAAAAACTAACTATTGAAGAGATAGAAACTCTTGCAGCAAAAAGAATTGTATCGGCGTTCCAAAATAAAATGAAGCACGAAGCAGAGATGGTCGGCATGATGCAAATGTTTAGCGGAAAAGAGCCGGACCCTGTCTCTATCCTTCAAAATGTAATTAGATCACTTCTTATTCAGTCTATTGATAAATTCTGGCAAGAACACCTTCTTTCAATAGATCACCTTAGAACAGAAGTTTCCATGCGGTCAGTTGCACAAAAAGATCCTCTTGTCGAATTTAAACATGAAGCATTTTCCCTTTTTGATAAATTCACTCGTAAAGTCAGAGCAGATATTAGCCATCTCCTTTTTGCATTCGGCATCTCTATACCGGAGAGCCCGGAAATGAGAAAAGCGATATCTCAAATGCGAATTATGGGATATCCCGCTCCCCTAAAAATCGCTCTTGAAAAGCTTAACATGCTCACCTATCAAGCATAAAAATCTGCTCTAAAAAGCTGATTAATATCTCTGATCAGTTGATTCAGAACGGATTGCTGAGAGCTTTTTCCATCCTTGATAGATAAATAGTGCTGATACGAGTAAATAGAGTGGCCAATATTTACTTTTCCATTGAAGTGTAATTGTACCTTGATCTGAGAGGAAAAATAGGAGCCAGCTTAATGTAAAGAGCCAACCTCCGATTGAAAGGAGGAGAATTGAACCTAATTTATTCCCTTCTTCAGCATCAACTTTTGCTTCAACCACCTTCTCCTTCTTTTTTTTCTCTTCTTTTACAGGTTCTTCCTCTTCTTCCTTTTCCCTCTCTTCAGGAGAGCTAATACCAAATCTGCTTGATGTTCTATCTGGTGAATAGGGCGGCTCATACAGGCCCGCCAAGCTGTCTTCTGTCTGATAGGGAGTTCTAGCCTTTTGTGAGCCCTTAACAAATGATGATCCACAATATCTGCAATCTTCTGCATCATATGGAACATTCCCTTCACAGAAGGGGCACATCTTAACTTTCTCTTTTATACCCATCTCTTTATCTTACCGATTACGATTGATTTTTAGAAGTTTTTTGTATATACAGAGGTTATGGAATATGATGTTATTATTATTGGAGGCGGCCCTGGTGGTTATGTCTCAGCGATTAAGGCAGCACAACTTGGATTAAAAGTAGCCCTCATTGAAAAGGAAAAAGTGGGAGGGACTTGTCTTTTACGTGGGTGCATTCCAACAAAAACTTTGATTGCAAATGCTCATATTATTAGCGTTATCCAATCTGCAAAAAATTTTGGCGTTACTGTTGATGGTTTTAAAATCAATTATGCTCAAATGAAAGAGCGAAAAGATCATGTTGTCGATACTTTATGCAGAGGAGTTGGTCATCTAATTAAAAGTAATGGGATTGATCTATTTACTGGTACTGCATCATTTCAGTCTACAAAAGAGATAAAAATTCGTGGTGAAAAATCAGAAATTATTACAGGGAAAAAAATTATTATAGCAACAGGTTCTATTCCTTCAACTATCGCTTCAGCCCCTATTGACTACCATCGAATTCATGACTCAACCTCTATTTTAGAGCTTACAAAATTGCCAAAATCGCTTATTGTTCTTGGCGCTGGATACATCGGCTGTGAATTCGCCTCATTATTCTCAACTCTTGGCGTAAAAGTTACCATGGTTGAATTTCTTCCCGGCATTGTTTGGACTGTAAGTAAGACTATTTCAGAGTTTCTTACATCTGCATTTGAAAAAAAAGGAATCACTCTGCTGCTTAATGTAAAAATGGAGAAGTGTGATATTACAGAAAATGGCATATCTCTTTTATTAAGTGATGGAAACACTATTGAGAGTGAAATGCTTTTAGTCTCTGTAGGGAGAAAACCTTATACTGATGAATTAAATCTTGGCGGTGCAGGAATCAGCACAACAGCAAATGGATTTATATCTGTAAATGAAAAGATGGAAACTGAAGTTAAAGGGATTTATGCAATTGGTGATGTTACCGGAAAATCAATGCTTGCTCACTCAGCCTCTCATCAAGGAATTGTTGCAGCCCTTAATTGCTCGGGTAAATCTGAAAAAATGCACTATGAGGCAATACCTGCAGTGATTTTTACTGACCCTGAAATTGCAACTGTTGGCTATACACTAGAGCTTGCAAAGGAAAAAGGCTTTGATGCTACATGTGCAAGATTTCCTTTTGCAGCTCTTGGAAAAGCGCAAGCAGGGATGGAAACAGACGGTTATGCAGAACTTGTAACAGAGAAGAAAACAGGAAGAATATTAGGCGCATTTCTTGTCGGGAGTGATGCGGGTAATCTAATTTCTGAAATCACTTTGGCAATTGATCATGAAATCACAATTGATTCACTTGCAAATACAATTCACCCTCATCCAACACTATCAGAAGCATGGATGGAGACAGCACTCTTAGCCTTAAATAGACCTATCCACTTACCTCCGGTGAAAAAATGACAGACTCTCTATTCTGCGCAAAGCCCTTACTAAAATCACAAAATCGTCTTCCTCAAAATCCTGATCCCGAATCAAAAGGGAGATTTCCTAAATGGCTCCATTTGCCCATGTTCAAAGGTGATAATCTATTTGAAACAGATACTATTTTGAAAGAATACCGTTTAAACACAGTTTGCGAAGAAGCAAAATGTCCAAATCGTCTTGAATGCTATTCTAAGAAAACAGCTACCTTTCTTTTACTTGGAAAAGAGTGCACTCGAGCTTGCGGATTCTGTGAGATCGATTTTTCTAAAACACCCAATCCACCTGAAGAGGATGAACCGATTCGAGTTGCATTATCGGTTAAGCATTTAGGTCTTAAGCATGTTGTGCTTACAATGGTTGCACGAGATGATTTAGCTGATGGCGGAGCTTTCCATATAGTAAAAGTGATCGACTCAATCCGAAAAGAAAATCCCGAAACTACAATTGAAGTTCTTACTTCAGATTTTGCCGGAAACCTTACTTCAGTTGACCTTATCTTAAATAGTCACCCAGAAATCTTTAACTACAATATAGAGACTGTCCGAAGATTAACCCCATCTGTTCGTCATAAGGCAACCTATGACAGAACCTTAACACTTTTATCTCACATAAAAAACTCCCCCAATCCCCCTTTTATCAAATCCGGTCTAATGATAGGTCTTGGGGAAACCCTGGAAGAAATTCACGAAACTCTACGTGATTTAAAAAACGCAGGTGTCGATATCATTACCATGGGTCAATATTTGCAACCTTCAAAAAGAAAACTGATAGTTAAAGAATTTATTTCACCAGAAGCTTTCAAATCTTACGAAACCTATGCCTATTCAATCGGAATAAAACACATTTATGCCGGTCCTTTTGTTAGATCGAGTCACAATGCAAAAGAACTATTAAAAATTGTTCACGATAAAACCTGAAAAACTGATATAATTTTTACTTATGGATATTCCTCTACTTGATGAGATTGATTTAGAAATTTTAATGCATAGAGATGCCCATTTTGGTGGTAACTTTGGCATTATGATCGAGTACTATGAGAATGAAGGTGTTGGCGCAATGCCTGACTTTGAACTTGATCGTATTGAAGAGCTTCAATCTATTCAAGAAGAGC